>JBKQQQ010001071.1:0-5969 GCA_052144275.1 Streptosporangiaceae bacterium | reverse complement strand
TTCAATTCCACGCCACGGTAGCCCACCATATGTCTTTCCCTAAGTGCCTGCCCTAAGAATTTACGATAGCGGAGTCTGCAGCAACGTTCCCGACCTGGTACGGCTGGATGGCCCATCACATCGTAGTTACGGCAGCTGTAGTTCGTGACCGTGGGGTTGCTGGCGCAGGTCAGGGGACCGCGTAGAGGTGCGGCTGCCGCGATCATGATGGGTTTGTGAGACACGACCAAGACGCGGCAGTCGCTGCTGCCACGGTAGCGGATGAGGCCCGGTCCGCGCTGCTGGCGGACCTGATGGGACAGGTAGCCGGGTGCTTCCCCCGGCGGGAGACCCGGCAGTGCTGCGGTCAGATGGTGCACGGGCTGCTCATGGAACTAGAGGATCACAACTGCTGGACGATCGCCGAGGCGATCGGGCACGGCGGCCCGCACCGGCTGCAGCACCTGCTGTCGCGGGCGGTCTGGGACGACCAGCACCTGATGGACATTGCGTCAGCGTGGGCGGCCGGTCATCTCGATGACGGGGACGCGGTGCTGATCGTGGACGAAACCGCCGATGAGAAGTCCTCCGCCGACTGCGCCGGCGCGGCCCGCCAGTACAGCGGCACCCTGGGCGGCGTCGCGCTGTGCCAGGTGGCGGTCACCTTGACCTATGCCACCAGCCGCGGGCACGCGCTGATCGGGCGCGCGTTGTACCTGCCCGGGGGATGCGCCGCCGATGAGGAGCACCGCGAGCTGGCCGGCGTGCCGGAGGAGGTACTGTTCGCCACCAAGCCGCAGCTGGCTGCCGCCCTCCTGGAACATGCGCAATCTCTGGGGATCCGCGCCGCCTTCGTGGCCGGCGACGAAGTATACGGCGGACGTGAGCTGCGCCGCGGCATCCGCCAGCGCGGGATGGGCTATGTGCTGGCGGTCCGCGCCAACCACACTGTGACCACCGGCTCGGGCCGCACCGTGACCGCGGCCGGAGCGGCCGGCCTGATCCCCGCCCGCGCCTGGCACCGGATGCGCACCGGGTCCGGGACCAAGGGCACCCGCCACTACGACTGGGCGATGCTCGAGGTGGCCAGCGACGACACTCCCGGCGGGCACGCCGGCGGGCACAGCGTCCTGCTGGCCCGGCGGCACCGCTACACCGGCACGCTGTCCTACTACCGGTGCCGGGCACCCGGGCCGGTCCCGCTGGCCAAGCTGATCGCCATCGCAACGGCCAGGTGGAAAATCGAAGAAGATCACCAGCTCAGCAAGCAGGCCGCCGGCCTGGACGCCGGGCAGGTGATCCGCTGGAAGTCCTGGCACCGCTGGACCGCGATCTGCCTGCTCGCCTACCTCTACCTCGCGGTCGCGGTCGCCCTGCAACGCGAGCACGACGCCGGCTCAGGCCTGGACGCCGGGCTGATCCCGGTCACCGTCCCGGAGCTGCTGCGGCTCTTGCGGGGCATCGTCATCCCGCCGCCCCGGCGAGACCGGCCCCACCGGCTGCACTGGTCGGCCTGGCGGCGCCGCCACCAGCACCGCGCCTGCCAAGCCCATCGACGCTGGAACGCCTACGCCGAGACGACACCATGATCACAACGAGCCGCAGCTGCCTGCCAGGCAGGACATCGAGAGGCGTCGGCTCGCGGTTTGACCAGCTGTGTGCCCGGGGCACGTCAGAACCTGAACCGGTCGCAGAAGGGAATCGTTGTGCAAGCTATAACCGTGCGAGACCGAGCCGCTGGCGCCGCCGGGCTCACGCTATCCGACATCCCCCACCCCCACGCGGCCGAAAACGACGTGATCGTGCGCGTCCACGCGGCCGGGTTCACCCCGGGGGAGCTGGACTGGCCAGGCACCTGGACCGACCGCGCGGGCCGCGACCGGACCCCGAGCGTGCCCGGACACGAGCTGTCGGGTGTTGTCACCGAGCTGGGCTACGGCACCACCGGCTTGACCGTGGGCCAGCGGGTGTTCGGACTGGCCGACTGGACCCGTGACGGGTCGCTGGCCGAGTACACCGCGGTGGAGGCCCGCAACCTCGCCCCGCTTCCGGCGGACATCGACTACGCCGTGGCCGCCGCCTTGCCCATCTCCGGGCTGACCGCCTGGCAGGGCCTCTTCGACCACGCAGGGCTAAAGACCGGCCAGACCGTCCTGATCCACGGCGCCGCGGGCGGCGTCGGGTCAATCGCGGTGCAACTCGCGCACGAGCTGGGGTCCCGCGTGATCGGCACTGGTCGCGCCGCGGACCGGGAGGCTGCACTTGGGCTGGGCGCGGACGTATTCGTAGACCTGCAGGCCGGCCGGCTGGAGGAAACCGGCGAGGTCGACGTGGTGTTCGATGTCATCGGGGGCGAGGTCCTCGAACGCTCGGCCCCGCTGGTGCGCGCTGGCGGAACGCTGGTCACGATCACCGGCCTGCCGCAGGTACGGCCCGCCGACGGCCGGGCGATCTTCTTTGTCGTCGAGCCGGACCGGCTCCGGCTGGCGGACCTCGCCGAGCGGGTGCGGGCCGGGCGGCTGCAGCCGATCATCGGGGCCGTACGGCCGCTGGCCGAGGCACCGTCCGCGTTCACGCCCGACCGCCGGATGCCCGGCAAGACGATCATCCGCGTCACGGAAGGCGAATAACGGAAGGCGGGTACCTGATCGGTCGGCGGACCGGTCCCGGGCGACCTGCCCTGACAGGTAAAGCCCGAGGAGGGCGGCTCCACCGGCTGCACTGGCCCACCTGGCGACGCCGCCACCAGCACCACGCCCGCCAAGCCCACCAGCGCTGGAATGCCTACGCCGAGACAACACCATGATCACAACGAACTACAGCTGCCGTAGCAGACTGGACATGACTTGCTATGGCAGGGCTAACCTCCGCCCGGCTGCGGCTTGTATTTGTTGCCTGCGATCGGCTGTCCCACGTCTCGCCCAACTTCCTCATCTGACCCGCTTTGCGCGTGTCGCCGTGGCGGGAAAAACATGAGCCGGCAGCCCGCGGAGTTGGAAACGCGGAGCGGGTCAGCCCTCCTGGAGCAGGATAAGGCGCGCTTTGGCCAGCATCCGCTTCTCCCCGGCGGACAGGCCGCGGCTGGCCTCCCGTCCGGCCAGGTCGCGGACTACCTCCACGACCTGGACCAGATCTCCTGATGCCAGCTTCTCCAGGTTCGCTTTATACCGCTGCGACCAGGTGCGTCCATCGTCGCCGCCACTGAGCACGGTTACACCACAGCCGATCTCGAAGCTCCCCGGGAGTCGTTCCCGGGGACCCAAGCTTGTTTTCAGGATGACAGCGATCGGACATACTGTCATGCCGCTGGGAGTACTCGCAGGTGCTCTTGTAAGAAGGCCCCGAGCCACTGGCCTGGAAGCAGAGGTCAGGGCCGCGAGGTTCACTCACCGGCCGACCGAACCATCGATCTGTTCCCGGAGAATGTCGGCATGACCGGCGTGCCTGCCGGTCTCTTCGATCATGTGCACCAGGATCCATCGCAGGGACATGGGCTCGGGCGCCACGGCCCGGCGTTTCGCCGACTGGGTGAGATCTG
This sequence comes from Streptosporangiaceae bacterium, assembly GCA_052144275.1. Taxonomy (GTDB): domain Bacteria; phylum Actinomycetota; class Actinomycetes; order Streptosporangiales; family Streptosporangiaceae; genus Palsa-504. The sequence goes on along the minus strand of JBKQQQ010001071.1, from coordinate 2,452 downwards.
CAGCTTCCGCGACGATCCGGTTGCTCACCGTGACAGCCATCTGATAATCATCTATCACCGATTGCGGCTCATCGTCATCGGCCAGATCGTCGCCCGGAACCCGCACGTCCGCACCTGCGAACGCATATTGAAACCAGGCGATCTCGACTCGCGTGAGGTGCTTGATCAGCCCGAGCAGGCTCGTGCCTGAACCAACCATCGGGCGTCGCACGGTCGCGGCCGGCAGTCCGGAGGCCTTGCGGATCACCGCACCCCGGAGGTAGTCCAGAAAATCGACCAGCGTCTCTTTTTCGCCCGCCAGGGTCCACGGCGTGTGATGGTCACCGGGCATGACCCGAAGGGTATGGCACGTCCTGGACTCAGGCCAGCCGCCCGGCCCCGGGCATGCCAATGATCCCTATGTAGGCTGAACCGCTGGCCAAGCACGGCTACCGGCATCCGCACGTGCCGCGATGAGGTGCGGTATTGAGTTGTCAGCTGACGAGATCTTGGTGAGCCAGATGATCAGGTCGTCATCGACGGTCAGCTGCACCCCTTTGCGGAGCGGCTCCTGACCTCGGCACGCGCCACGGCCGTCAGGGATATAGCCGCGCCGTCCGTACAGCCGCTGGGCTGGGCCGTACTCGTCGAACAGGCCCGACGGTAATGCCCAGCGTGACGATGCCCCGATCGCGGGCCAGCTGCTCGGCTGCGTCCATCAGCAGTGTCGCGACGCCCTGCTGCCGGAACGGCCCGGCCACTGCGATCTGGTGAACCAGCGGGATGCCGCGGCTCCGGAATCCGGCATAGCTGGACTCCCACACGATCGCGACGTATCCGATGACATCGGGACCGCGCGTGGCGATCAGGCTCGCGCCGTCCGGCTCTGCGTGATCGGCTAGATACCTCCGCGCCTCGGCCTGGCCGTCACTGACCCACTCGATGAGGAACCGGACGGCTGGCTCGGAATTACCCTCATCGACAGGCTGGACGGCAATGCCGGGAATGCCCATAGCAGAACACTGGCATACGCCCGGCGACGTACTCTCATGCCGCAGACAGGGCGCAGGCCTGGATCGCTTTGGCTCCGGCAGTTACGTCCGCGGCGTTTCCGCGGAGAGTGGAGAGTAAGGATCACCTGCACACCTGGCCCTGGCCGGCGCCGGGCAACCTGCCGTGCTCTTTCTAGTGCATCGCGGCGATGGCCCGGCAGCGGTCGAGATCCTGGATGTGGCGACGCCGAAGATCATGGCGTAACATATTTGGTACGCATCATGACTGGCCGGGAGGCGAGCGTGGCAGATGCCGAGCACAGTGTGTTCTGGGATGACCTTACCCAAGACCTGAAGGATCCCCAGTTCCTGCGCGAGTACGTGGCGCAGTCGATCCGAATCGCCACCATCGACCGGATCGTGAACGAGCTTGATGCAGCGCGGGAGGAGGCGGGGCTGTCCAAGGCTGAGCTTGCCCGTGCGATCAACTCCGAGCCCGCGGCTGTGCGCAGGTTGTTCTCGGCCGGTCACGTCAATCCGACGCTGGGCACGCTGGCCGAGGTCGCGGCAGCGCTCGGGATGCGCGTCGTCCTGGAACCGCTCGAGGATGGCGACCGGAAGCGCATCACAGGGCCGCTCCTGGAGGGGAGCACCGATGACCCTCAGGTTCTGGCCAGGCGCCTGGATGCGATGCGCCGCAAGCCGGACGCGCAGTCAGCTACGGCCTTATCGGGCGGGTGATCTCTTCACATGTCACGGTCAGCAGCACGTCAAATCCAGAAGCGTCTCGGAGCACAATCACGTTCTTGTCCTCGCCGATGATCTCGAAGCTCTGGCTTCTTACCAGATCGGCCTCGAAGATGCCGTCGATCGCCTCAATGTTCTCCGGCTCGGCGAGCAGTACGCACAATTCTTCGGCATAGATGGCCGCTTGAAATTGATAGTCAGCCATCCCAGGACTCTCCTCTTGTTGCCCTGACGATTTATGTCCAGGTGCACGAGACACACCAGACTCGCTAGGAATTACGCACATAATACTGTCTTACGCCCTGCGGATCCCCGAGGTTAAACCGGGACGAGCTCTACGTGAATCTCGGCTGCTTCCGCAAGTGCGCGCAGGTCGCCGGGATCAGAGGTGAGGATGTCGTCGCCGTCGGCTGCGAGGCATACCACAGTGGCATCAATGGCGTCGGACTGGCCGCTGCGGGCGAGCAGCATCCCGGCTCGCCGTCCCAGCCTGTCGTCGACGGGAGCGACGTCGGTGCCGGCCAGGAGCCGGGCCATGGGCGCCTGCCGTCCGCTGCCACCGCGCCAGACCTGGGCGACCACGCCGCCGCTGGTGACCGGCGGGCGTCCGGCGAGACGTTCGCGCTTGACCAGCGCGACGACGTCACGGCTACCGCGTTCGACGGCAACGAATGCTCCGGCGTCCAGCACGAGCATCAGGCAGCTCCCCGGCCGTGCTGCGCCGGCCCGGGTGA
>JBKQQQ010001070.1:0-3569 GCA_052144275.1 Streptosporangiaceae bacterium | reverse complement strand
CTCCAGCCCGGCCTCATCTACCCCCGCTCCTACACCTGCAGCACCGGCTTGCCGCCCGGCGGCCCCGCAGGCTCGTAATCAGCTGAGCGGCGTCCGCCAGCCACCGCTCGGGGAGGGGACTTCCAGTTCCCTCCCCTCAGCCTGCTGCCTGGTATCACCGTCACTGCGACAGGCTGCCTCCGGCGGGAACCTCTGGCTCCAGGATGGACGATCGCGCAACGTCGAGGTCCCTCGTGTGGCTGGGGTCGATGCCAGGTCATCCCATTGCCACCGCACCGCGACTTAAAGGCCGTGGAGGTCGGGATGGTTGTCGTGCCAGATGACCAGGATCGCCTTGCCGATGATGCTGGAGCCCTGGATGGGCCCCCAGTAGCGGCTGTCGCAGGAGTCTGCGCGGTTGTCGCCCAGGACGTAGAACTCGCCGGGCGGGACGCGATAGGGATGCTGGCTGCTTGCGATCAGCGGGCCCAGCGGGTCGTAGGCCGGCAGGTACGGCTCGGCCAGCACGTGCCCGTTGATGTAGATGCTGTTGCCAGAGGAGTAGATCGTCTGGCCTGGCAGCGCGATGACGCGCTTGACGAGGTCCCCTGCCGGTACTCCACCGCACTGGTCCAGGGGCGGGTGGGTGAACACCACGATGTCGCCCTCGCGGACGTCGTGCCAGGTGAAGAACGCCTTCTGCACCAGGATCCGGTCGTACACGGCGAGCGTCGGGACCATCGACGCCGACGGGACCCAGAAGATCTCGCCTGCGTACGCTCGCAGCAGGACGGACAGCAGCGCCGCCACGAGGAGCGTGATGACCGTCTCGGCCAGTCCCCGCCGCCATCGCCGCCGCCGCTGCGGGCCGGTCCCGGCGGGCTCGGCGCTGGCCGGATCGGTGCTCGCGGGACCCAGGTCAGCAGGAGCGGGCATGCGCGGTTCCCTGGATGCTCAGCTGCGAGTAGCCTGCGGCGGGAAAAGCGCCGGTAACCTGCCTGGACAGGACGGGGCGACACGGGATGAACTGGTGCGGGGAACTGGAGCCGGCGCTCGGGGGCGTGGGCTTGATCTTCGGGGGGACCGGGCCGGACGGCGGCTGGGTCGTGCCTGCCGCCCTGGCCGGCGCGGACTGGGCTACCAGTGCCGCCGAGAAGCCGAGCAGGCATGCCGCGGCCAGCAGCGCAGCGGCCACCGTGCTCAGGGACCGGCCCGGACGCGGGGCCAGCCACTCGCGGGCCGCGCCGGCGAGGTAACTCCAGGCGATCGATGCCGCCGGGGTGCCGTCTGCGATGAGGAGCGCCGCTAGTTCGGCGGCCTCGTCTGCGTGGCGCCGCCGCCAGCGGGCCGGGTAGCAGCGGAGCGCGGCATCGACCATCCTGCCTTCCCGGGCTTCGGGGGCGCTCATCAGACGCCGCCCAGCTGCAGGCGCAGCCGTCCGGCCGCGCTGACCCGCTCCAGCGAATCGAGGTGCGCCCGGAGTGCCGCCGCACCCGGTGCGGTGATGCGGTAGGGATGCCGCCGCTCGTCGGCGGGCAGCGACTCGATGAGCCCGAGCCTCTCGAGCCGGTCCAGCGCGCCGTAGAGCGTTCCGGGCCCGAGCTCGACGCCCGCGAACTGCTTGACGTCCTGGATCAGCGCATAGCCGTGCTTCGGCCCGTCGGCGAGGCTGACCAGGACCAGCACCGACGCCTCCCCAGCCCGGCGCAGCACGTCCTGCTCTCGTGCGGTCATCTGCCCTCCTATTACGTTGACGAATATATCAGTCAACGTAATAGTCGGGCTAGCCCGTTGCCCGCCTCGGCCTGCCCGTCACCTAGCACGCGAGCAGGGGAACCCCGCCGCTCGCGCACCAGGGCGACGCCAGTCCCGGCGACCACCGGGACCAAGACGACTAGCAGTGGCCACGAGGCACATGAGGCGCGTGTCGTCAGCAATGAGCACAAGCGGGCTGGCTTGTTTGCCCCTGGCGAGGTGCGGGAGCTGGTCATGCCGGATGGCTATAAACGCTCGATCGCCGCATGGTTCGGGTCGGAGTGCTGCCCTGGCCGAGGCGAACGTGTCAGGAAGCCGGAATGAGGTGGCGGATCTGAAGGACTTCGGCGTAAGGACTTCGGCGTGTGGACGGCAGCGGTACGTCGCCGGACCGCTGCCGTCCAGGTTGGGGTAGCTGCTACTTCTTCCCCTTCTTCCCCTTCTTGCTCTTCTTGCTTTTCTTAGCCACGCGTATCACCCCGCTCTCCGACTCGGGCAGGTCAACGATATGTTGACCGAAGCGTCAACATATCATTGACCGGTGCGGGTTGTCGATACGCTGTGATGGTGGCATCCAAGAGCCCCGTCAAGCGGATCACTGCGGCGCTCGGCGCTCTCAACGTCGCCGACGGACCGATTAGCCGACTCGAAGCTGCCCGGCAGCTGCGAGAAGCGGCAGAGGAGCTAGAGGCCGCCCAGGTTGAGGCCGCCCGCAAGGCCGGTGCCACTTGGAATGAGATCGGCGCGTGCTACGGACTCACCAAACAAGGCGCCCAGCAACGCTTCCGGGCTGCTCGCAACCAGGCCAAGGCCGTTACCGCGGCGCCAGAAAGGAAGAAGGCCGGCCCGGTGGCGGCAGAGTAAACGACACCCCGTTTGGGTGAAGGCTCCGATCTGGGCGGCCAGGGCCGCACGCCGGGCTAGGGCTTCGGCCCACCGCGCCCCACTGGATGTTCGGCGTGCCGGTGGCGGCCTGGCCGGTGACCGAACGGCATTGGTGCTTGGGGATCAGGCCCGGCTTGAGCAGCTCGAACCCGTCGAAGATCCGACTCGAAGTCATCCTTGCCGCCCAAGTGGATCCGGATGCCAGTAGGGTCCCCGTGTGGACACCGTGGAATGTCTTGGCGACGCGGCGCGGGGGGCGCGGGAATGCGCGGTCATGGGCCAGGCCGTCACGCTGGCCCTGGGGCGCTGGGCGGCCGGGCCCGGCGCCGGCCGCCGAACCTCCCCGGCCTGGACGTGCCCGCCTTCGAGTTCCCGCCTGACCTGCGTGACGCCTCGGGCGGTCGCCGGTAAACCCGCGAACGCCGGCTGGCCGGAGCCGCTCTGCGAGACAATGAGCGGTTATGGAGCTGTACGGCGATGAATGGGGGCGCAAGGGCGCGACGCTGAGCGACAAGACGGCTCGGGCGGAGTTCGGGCTGACGCAGGACGAGATCATCGCGGCGATCAGGGCGGGCGAGCTGCAGTACCGTCCTGCTGCGATGCACGGGAACCCGTGGCTGCGGCTGCTCCGCCGTGAGGTCGAGGAACTGGTCAGCACCCGGCATGGTGACCGGTACCTCCGGGAACAGCAGGCGCGGGCCGAGCTGAAGCAGGTCAACCGGGAGCTGAAGCAGCACCGGGCTCAGCTCGCCGCGCTCGAGGAGAGGCGGTCCGCGCTTCTGGCCGAACTCGGCGAACAAGCCGTCAGGAAGCCGGGATGAGAATCAGGGGAATGCCGTTCCCGGGCAGTTGCTGATTCAGGGCCTACCTGGCCTGGCTGCTAGCCCTGCAGTCGGACGAGGTGGACGACGAGGACACCGAGCCTCCGGTGCCGGCCGGTCTCGGGAGCC
>JBKQQQ010001069.1:0-4767 GCA_052144275.1 Streptosporangiaceae bacterium | reverse complement strand
ACCGGGACGGACATGTGACCATGACCGCGAACGACACCGCTACCAGGCGGGTAACAACCGGGATCGTGCTGGCTGTAGGGCTCTTCGCCGGCAGCGACTCCTACTCCCACATCTACACCCTCGCCCGGGACCACGGGCAGGCCATCGCCTCGGCGGCACTGCTGCCGCTGGCCGGTGACGGGCTGATCGCCGCCGCGTCGTCGGCCATGCTGGTCGCCTCCCGGCAGGGCCGCGACGTGCCCGTGCTGGCCCGGGTCATGCTGCTGGCCGGGATCGGCGCCACGATCGCCGCGAACGTCGGCTACGGGCTCCACGCGGGCCTTACCGGTGCGCTGCTGTCGGTGTGGCCGGTGGCCGCCTATGTCGGCTGTATGGAGCTGCTCACCTGGATGCGCCGCAACACCGGGATGCACCCGGCGGTACGGCCTGCATCTGGGGATGCGGCAGCAGATGCAGCCGATGAGCTGGCCCGCCGCCGCCATTCCACGGGTGGCCTGCTTGAGGCGGCCGGGCGGGCCTTCCCTGCTGCCGGGGCAGGCAACGTCCCGTCACTGCGGGAGATCCAGCACGCCCTGCGCATCGGCCAGGGCAAGGCCCAGCAGGTCCAGGCACATCTGGCCGGCCGTCCGGCGGACGCGGTCGAGGCAAGGAGGGACCACCGATGACATACGACGACAACGACGGCCGGTTCCCCGACGACAGCCAGGTCGAGGTCCGCTACCCCCGCACCAGGCAGGAAGAACACGCTGACCGAGCGGCGTGGCCGTGGCTGCCGGGAAGCATCGTGGAACAGTGCGGCCCGGACGAGTGGCAGGTGTGCGTCGAGGACCGCGACGTCGCCGTGCTGCGCGATGGCCGCCCCGCCCGGCGTAACACGGCGTCCCGGAACCTGTACTACCCGCTGTGCTTCCGGGATTCCAGCGAGATCCGCTGGCCCGCGCCGGCGGTGCCCGGGCCCAGCGTGCCGACGCTGGGCGTGGATGCCACCCCGGGCGTGCGCAGGACCACGGCGCCGGCGGTGCGCAGGGGGCGGTCGCGGTGACCGGGGACCCAGACCTGCCGCGACCGGATGCGGCCAGCAGCAGCCACAGCGCGCTGACCTACTACGGCGAACTCGTACGCCGGCAGTGGCAAGGCTGCCTCCCAGATGTCTACCAGCAGATCAGAGATCCTGGCGCGTTCTTCGCCGTGCTCGGCGAGGTGATCGCGCAGCGGATCGATGAACTCGCCGGCCATCTGGCCGGTGACGATCCGCCAGGCGAGGGTTACCTCGCCAAGGCCGCCCGGCTCACCGCCGCGCGGGACCACGCGAAGGGACGGGTGCTCGGCGAGTACCTCCTTCTCCCGCCTGACGAGGACCGGCCGGCGGTCGTGGATCGCGGCCACCCGTCGTGGGCAGTGGTCGATGCCGAGCAGCGGGAACGGCTCGGCGATCCGCTCAGCGAGGAGGGCCGGCCGTGACCGCGAACGGCGCGGTGTCCTGGATCGAGTACGTAGCCAGCCTCGCCGCGCTGTACGTCTGCCCCACCGCGATCGCCGTGGTCAGGCGTGCCCGGAACATCAAGCGGGTGCTGATCTTGAACTGCATCCCGATCGCCTGGCCGGCCGCGCTAGTCATGGCGTGCCTGATGCCGCACAAGGCTGGCTGACGGGCGAGCCTGCCTCGCCGCTCTGGACACTGACCCCGTCCCCGCCATATGGAGACGGGGTCAGTGCCGCATGGAACGCCCCGGTTAACGGGACAGCTAGCTCAGGACCGGTGTTGCGTAGGCCTGCCACTAGGCCCGTCGCCCGGAACCGGCACAGGGAGCACGCCGACCTCACGTAATCGCCAGGCATCATGACGATGCCCCGGCACCTAGCGACACCGGGGCATCGTCCTCGACCCGCCGTGCTGAACCCGCCAGGACTCAGGGCAACGGGGAGCCTGGTAAGCCGGTCGGCCCGGCCAGTGCTGCGTCCATGGCGCGGATCTGCGCCATTATCGGGTTACTTACTACCGATCCCGGCCTCGCCAGCGCGAGGCTGGCTTCAAGCTCTCGCCTGGCGCGCTGTAGCTCGCCGACTGTTAGCCCGCTCAGATCGTGATCACGCCGGACAACCTGGCCGTCACCTCGGAGAAGATGCCGGGCTTGATGGGACTCGAACCATAGTTGGTCGTTGGTGGCGAAGCCACACGGGCACTGGTGGATCATCGGCTGTTCGCTCCCGCGATACGCTGCCGGTCTTCCTGCTCGGTGGTCAGATCTGCGTGCAAGGTACTGATCTTGGTGTAGGTCAGCCGGTCGATGTACGGCTCTAGCTTGAGCAACGTCTCGGTAGCGTCGAGAGCGCTGGTCAGCTCCGTGGTCGTCAGTTGAGCGTGAAGTCCTGGCATGAACAGTCCTCGGGTCGGTGCGCGGCGTCCAGTTCGGGAGGTTGCCGGGCTGCTGGTCCTCGGTACCCGCTGCCCTCCCTGGCCTGGCTGGTGACCAAACGTCGTAGCAGCAGGCTGCCGCAGAGTGCCGTGAGCAGGGAAGAGGACTTGCGCTCACTTGCGAGGAAATTAGCCCAAGGCGCTGATCGCGTCGCTGATGAGGACGCGGGCCTCGGCACCGTAGACAGCAAGCGCGGTCAGCCGCTCAAATGCCCGCAAGTAGATCACCACTTCTCCGGGTGCCGTCACGGTCACCTGAGCCGACAGAAGCTCGACATGGACGCGAGCGTCATCGAACGCGGTGAACGCCTCAAGCGTCCACATGTCCCGCTGGCTCGCCGAGAACGGGATGATGCCAAGCCGGACGTTGGGCAGCGGGATGAGGTTAAGGACGTGGCCGAGCTGTCCGGCCATGACTTCCGCATCCCCGATCCGGTACCGCAGGACGGACTCTTCCAGCAGCATCACGAACTGGTGATTCACGCTGCGCAGCACGCGATTACGTTCCATCCGTGCCCGGACGGCCGCTTCAACATCGTCTGGCGTGCCCTGAAACGTGGTGATGGCGGACATCAGCGCGTTCGCGTAGGCGGGTGTCTGAATCAGGCCCGGCATCACCGTTGAGACGTAGACCTTGAACAGTTGCGTCCGCTCGTACAGTGAACGGCGGGCGACCTGCTCGCGGCGCAGCCCAGTCCGGTGCATGCGCCGCCACTCGGTGTACATGGAATCCGCCGCGCGGGATGCAGCGATCAGGTCGACGGCATGGTCCGGCACCCCGCACACCTGACACCAGATGCGAAGGTCGTTCTCGCTCGGTGCCTGCTTGGCGGATTCAATCCGGCTGGTCTTCGCCTCATGCCAGCCCGCCGCACCAGACAGGGCGCGGGCAGTCAGCCCAGCGTCAAGGCGCAGATCGCGCAGCCTGTCGGCAAGGTCTTGCCTGGCCCGCTGGACGGACGACGACGGAGAGATGGCCATTGCCTGATGAGGCTACGGTCAGACTGGCCGGTAGTCCGCATGAGGGATAGCGCGCAGCCAGACGGCCTCGAACGCCTCGGCGCACGTTCTCACCACTTCCGGATCGTCTGACAGCTCGTGCTCCAGGAACGTGCCGTCACCTGCGAAATACCCGAACCGGACGAGCCGGTCATCGAACACCCAGAAGTCACACAGGGGCACGCACAGGCCAGGGGTCAGTCTTCGCGGCAGCCAGCGGACGTCCTCTCCGGCCGCGATGTTCATCCCTGACGTCATCCCGTGCTCGAACCGCACGAACGGTGACAGCGGCTCAGATACGATCCGGGCACGGCGGAACTTGATTCCCCTGGCGACCTGAGCACGGACAAGCTCATACCAGTCCGGCAGCGCCGGTTCCGGGACGGGCTTGCCTTCGAGCCAGCCCAGGTACAAGGGGTCGTCAGGCGTGTATGCGTCCCGCGTCTCCAGATGCACAGCGGTCCTGGTCGTCGCTGCTATCAGCTCGCTGAATGGTGGCACTGCGGCCATCAACCGCCTCCTGGAGAATCGCCCGCATCCGGGCTGGGAGCCTCACCACCGACTCGTTGTCCGCGATGGGGCTAGACCTTTCCACTTCCGCGAGCGTGCCCGGGTCGGTGACTGTCCAGCCCTGGAGCAGGAAGTCGCCTGTTTCCTCGTCGATGAAGACGGCCGGGCAGTTGTCCCCGCCAGTGTCCGGATCGATGCCGACAAACACTAGCGCCATGAGTTACTCCCTAGCTCGAAGAGTTGCGCTTTCTTGCGCACAGCGTCGCTCCAATGGGTTAGATAGTCAAGCCTTGGCACTCAGACCGGCGCGGGGGACCGGTGCGGCGTAGGCCGCCAGACCATCAGACGAGCGATCCAGGAGCTTGTGGCCGGTGGTTCGGGCGGCGCGGTCAGGGGCTGGGGCGGCGTGGCCGTGGCGGTGATGGCCTGCGTGGTGGCCGGGGCCCGTCCGGATCAGGGCCGGGCTGTCCGGGTGCGGGTGGTCGTGCGGCAGGCCGGGCTGGTGCGGGGAAGGACAGCCCGGCGAGCTGGGCGGCGGTGCTGGCGCGTGGCGCTGGGCGGGGTGGCGGTGCCGGCGCCGGGCAGGCGGCGGCGTGCAAATGTTCGGCGGCGCGTAGTGCGGCGGCGGCCTGGGCGGCGTGCTGCTGGGATTGGCGGAGTTCGGCGACGGCTTCGGCGAGCGCGGCCAGCTTGGTGATGAGCAGGATCGGGGCCATCGACCGGTCCTGGGTGAGGTAGGCGAACGCGGATGTCAGCCGGGCGGCCTGCCGGAGCCGGTTCCCGACCGGGGACGGCGGCGGGATACGACCGTAGGGTGAACGCGCGGCGCGGTCGTAGGCGTC
>JBKQQQ010001068.1:0-4294 GCA_052144275.1 Streptosporangiaceae bacterium | reverse complement strand
GAGGGTCCGCGGAGGTCGGGATCAAGGTCGGGTTGACATAGCCACTGGCGCGCCCGTCTTGGTGGATCCCGGCTCTATCCTGAGCGGCTGTAGAACGGCGTATTCCCCGCTGCGTGGTCCGTCGTGTCGACGATATTCGCGATCTCCGGCGCGACCCTGCGCAGCATCACCTCGAGCCCGTGGCGCAGGGTCACCTTTGATGCCGAGCATCCCTGGCACCCGCCGCTCATGGCGATGAAGAGGTTCCCGTCCCGGACGTCTACGATCGAGATCTGCCCGCCGTGGGCAGCGATGGAACGGTTGATTTGCCGGTCCAGGAGTTGCTGAACGACTGCCCGGCTCTCGGCGTCGGTCCGCTCTCGTGTGCCTGCGTTGGCAGTGGCCTCGAGGATGGCCGGTATTCCCGTGAGCAGTTGCGTCCGGAGACCCGTTCCGATCGCCGGTCTCAGCCCGGACCAAGAGGCGCCTGGCTCCTTCCCCACAGTCACCACGTTGCCGGCGATGAGCACGTAGGCAACGCCAGGAAGCGCGAACAACCGCTCGACGAGCGGCGACCCACGGGCGCGTTTCCGGTCGTCGAAGAAAAACGGGCCGCCGGGATGCACCGTCCGGTTCACGGTGAACTTGCACGTGTCAGGATCGACGAGCGAAGTCTCTGCCTGGATCGTGATCGCCGGATCGATGGGCAGATCAGATTCAGACATGTTCCACGATCTTAGCCGCGTCGCGCTCACCGATGGCCCGCAGGTATTCGAAGGAGTAGATGCCGCTACTGTGGCCGTCGCTCCAGCTGATGGTGATGGCATAGTTGCCGACGCTCGAGATCACGCGTGGAGTTATGTCCGGTGGCACGCTCTTCGGATCCAGAAGCGCACGCCCGCTGGCCTCCTCGATGCAGGCGGCACAGTGGCAATCGAGCCGAAGGTCCCGGACATCGAAGTCGTCACGGTGCCCATCGTGCCAGAGCACGGACAGCGTCCGCGCATCTCGCTTGCGGAAGCCGACCGAGGTCGTCCGAGAACCCGACGGCCGAATGGCGCTCTCGACCCAGGCTGGCTCTCCCTGGCCCGACTCCCACGTCCACGCGAATGGCCTCAGTACCATGGTCGGAAGACCCTGGAGCTGATCCGCGAGTGCCGTGGCGATCGCCAGGTAGGCCTGGGCTGCAACCGAGTTCGGCTTATCGAGGAGCATCGGACGTCCCTCGTCCCCGCCGGTGACGATGTCGGCGTCGAGGGGTATCGCGCCGAGGAACGGAACCCCGAGCTGCCCGCTCATCCGCTCGCCGCCGCCGCTGCGGAAGACATCCGTGTCCTTCCCGCAGTGCGGGCAGGTGAACGTGCTCATGTTCTCGATGATGCCGAGAATGGGGACGTGCAATGTCTCGAACATCCGGAGCCCGCGGCGGGCGATCTTGAGACTCACGTCCTGCGGCGTCGTCACGACGACCGCTCCGGACAGCGGGAGGCTCTGAGCCAGCGTCAACTGGGTGTCACCAGTCCCCGGCGGGAGGTCGAAGATCAGGGCGTCCAACTGGCCCCATTGCACGCCGCCGATGAACAAGTTCAGGAACTTGCCCACCATCGGTCCACGCAGGATGGCGGGGTTGTCGTCTCCCCTCAGCATGCCCATCGATATCACTTTCAAGCCGTAGGGAGCGGGGGGGATGAGCTTTTGGTCCGGGGTCGCCTCCGGCTGCTGGCCGGTGGGGAGTCCTAGCATGACCGGGATGCTCGGTCCGAAGACATCGGCGTCGACCAGCCCGATCTGGCCACCGAACTGTTGCAGCGCGAGCGCAAGATTGACGCTGACCGTGGACTTGCCGACGCCCCCCTTTCCGCTGGCCACCGCTATGAGGTGCCGGATCCCCGGCAGCCGTTCAGGACCGGCGGATGGCTCTGCCGCGGCATCAGGCGCCTGGTGGAGGCCAGGGTGCGAGTCCGGGGTCTGCATGGGTCACAAGCTCCTTCCGGCCGTTCTCGGCGGGGGGCCATGGCTGACACGCTCTCCGGAGGGCGGATCAGGCTGATGGTGATCGAACACGACGTTCCTGATATCCCGGATCGCCAGGTCCAGCTCGCCGATGGCTTCGTGGACCTTCCCGGCTCCAGGATGGCCGCCCATCAGCCCCAGGGCCGTTTCGAGAGTGAGCCCCGCGGCGAACAGCCGGTGCACCACGAGGTCGTTCATGCCCCCGGCGATGCGGTCGCGGTCCTGCGCCAGGAGCAGCATCGCGTCCGCCCAGTCGCCTGCCCTCCCGGGCGGGGGATCGCGCGTCGGCCGTATGCTCGTCTCGTCTAGTTCTGGCATCGCCCCGTAACAGGGCAGCACGCTTGATGATATAGACATCGCTGGGTACCTGAGTCCTAACCGGCCGTGACTGGCCGTGCCGCCAGGGTCCGGAGCGACGCGGGTGACCTGCGCCTTTGCTCGGGCCTGGTGCAGGATCTGATGGATGCTTCTCCACCAGCGACACTACGCCTTGGTCCTGCGCCTGGATAGGCGCCACCGGCTCAACACCAGCCTGCGGTGCCGCCAGAGTCCTAGTCCGGTCCATCTCCCTCGCAGGTGCCGGATCCGACGGGAGCGGCTGCCGTGTCCGGGCCCGTCGTAGCCGAATCGCGCCAGCGACGCCGAAGGCGGCCTTGCGACGGCCGCCGCGAGCTGGACAATCGAAGGCGAGGAAGATGGCATCGTGCTGTACCAGCCGGGTGTGCCGCTTGAGCCGATGTGATCACCCGTGCCGCCCGGCGAGGGGACGGCGCGGGCGCGCCAGGCGGGCCTCTCCAAAGGCAGAGCCCGGCGCGGGGAGCGCCGGACGCGGTGCCGCGCAGCGGCGCCGCCCTTGATTCATATACGGCCGGATTCGGCAGTGGATCAGACTCGGGTCTTCCGAATGTCTCTTCGTGAGAAGCCGACGGTCTCACAGGCCGCCGACCACAACACTATGACCTGCGCAAACGCCGGGACAATGCCGGATCTGGGCAGGCAATGGGAGCTCAGATGCTCTACACGAGTTCTGGCACCCGACAGGCTGCTGACAGCAACGATGACAGCAACGGCGCCAGCCAGCCCCTGCCACGGACACACGACAACATCCAGCCACGCTCGGGCCTGATCAGCCGAACAGGCAGGCCGTTACGCCTGAAAAACGGAAGGTCGAGGGTCGCGCCGACACCGCTGCGGTCGCTGCCAAGGGTAGGAATCTCTGACAGCTTTCTCACGGACTGGCCGGACGGTACGGGACTATGGCATCTATACCGGACACCCATCAGGGGCGACCGTCGGCACGCCTGTCGCCACCTCCCGCTGCCGACGACCGTGCGGCTCCTCCAGGTGCGAGTGGAGCCTGAACGCGGCTGGCTGCTCCGACGTCGCTGAGGTGATGGACGATCTGGCGGAATGACTCGACGAAGCTTTCTTCGCGGTAGCAAAGTTCGGTCGCTACGCAGAAGTCCCTGACGAGGCCCTGGACCCGTCGCAGGTTGGGCCGGGGCATCGAGGGAAATAGGTGATGCTCGATCTGGTAGTTGAGGCCGCCGAGCATGAAGGTGGTAAACCAGCCGCCCCTGATATTCCGGGCAGTGACCACCTGGCGGCGGGCGAAGCCGGCCGCCGTTGCGGATTCGATGATCGGCATCCCCTTGTGGTTGGGCGCGAAACTGATGCCCAGGTACAACGAGAAGACCGCCTGCTGTACGGCGACGAAAGCCAGTGCCTTGAGCGGGGAGAGCACCAACAGCACCACCGTCAGGTACAGCGCGGCATGCAGCGTGATGAGAGAGGCTTCTACCGCCGAGGCGTGATCTCGTTGCCGCATAAGCCGCCTGATCCCGAGTACGTGCATACCCCCGCTTCGCAGCAGCATGAGGGGGAAGAAGAGCGGCGCCTGCCAGCGTGCCAGCCACGACGCGACAGGGCGGCGCCCGTTTCCCGGCGCGTCAGGCCAGGCCAAGGGGACTCCTACGCCGATATCGGGGTCGCGGCCCATCTCGTTGGGATGCGCATGGTGGGCGTTGTGCTTGTGAACCCACCAGCCGAAGCTCAGCCCGATGAGCACGTTTCCCACGGTGAGGCCGAGCACGCGATTGCGCCGGCGCGTGCCGAACACCTGGTTGTGCCCCGCATCATGGCTGATGAAGCCAAGTTGGGTAAAGATGATCCCCGCCAATGCGGCGACGGCGAGGGTCGTCCACGAGTTGCCGACGATAACGAACAGGACCCATCCAGCCAGGAAGGCGAAGATCGTCAGGGTGATCTTCACCCGGTAGTAGCCGGGCCTCCGGTCGAGCAG
>JBKQQQ010001067.1:0-2654 GCA_052144275.1 Streptosporangiaceae bacterium | reverse complement strand
TCACGGCATTCTCTTGTGTGATGGATGCACACAAGAACGATCTTCAGGGGCTGTCCGCCCGCCAGCTGCTGGCCCGCCGCCGCGCGGCGGCGGCCCGGCTCGGCGACGTGGAGCAGGTACTCGCCGGCACGCTGACCGATCAGGCGCGCCGGTGTGGCAGGCCCGGCTGCCGGTGCGAGCGCGGCGAACCGCACGGCCCGTACGCCTACTTCACCCCGCGCCCGGCCGGCCGCGGCCGGGCGCGGTACGTGCCCGCCGCGCTGGCCGGGGTGGTGCGCCGTTACCTGCGCCGGGGCGAGCAGGCCGAGGCGGTGCTGGCGGAGATCTCGGCGATCAACGCCGAGCTGCTGGCCCGCAGGGAACTGCGGTAGCCGGTGGGCGGCGCCGTGCTGACCGGGCCCGCGCGGGCGGAGGCGGTGGCGGTGCTGGCCAACATGACCATGTCGGTGCTGGGAGGCAGCAGTGAACGGCGAGCACAAGATTATGAGCAGTCACCGGGAGCGGGCGGCGGTCATCTACCCGCGCCAGTCCACGATGGCCCAGCTCCGCCAGCACACCGAGTCGACCAGGAGCCAGTACGCGCTGGCGGACAAGGCGGCCGCGCTGGGCTGGCCGCGCACCTCGATCCAGGTGATCGACGCCGACCTGGGCGTCTCCGGCAAGTGGGGGGTGCCCCGGGAGGGGTTCACCGAGCTGGTGACCAGGGTGTGCTCGGGGGATGTGGGGGCGATCTTCGGGATCGAGGTCACCCGGCTGGCCCGGTCCAACGCCGACGTGGCCCGGCTGGCGGAGTTCGCCCGGATCACCAGCACGCTGCTGATCGACCCGGACGGCGTCAACGACCCCGCCGATGTGAACGACCGCGTCCTGCTGGGGTTCAAGGGCACCATGGGAGAGATGGAACTGCATGTGATGGCGCAGCGGCTGCAGGCCAACAAACGGGCCGCGGCCGGGCGCGGCGAGCTGCGCGCCCCGCTGCCGGTCGGCTACGTCCACGACGACGCCGGGGATGTCGTGATCGACCCCGATGCCGAGGTCCAGGCCGCGATCCATGACGTGTTCGCCGCGTTCGCCGCGTGCGGGTCGGCCTACGGGGTGGTCGCCGCGTTCAAAGGCCGCCGGTTCCCGCTGCGCGCCTACGGCGGGGCGTGGGCCGGGCAGCTGCGGTGGGGGCGGCTCGCCCACGCCCGGGTGCTGGGGATCTTGAAGAACCCGGGCTACGCCGGGGCGTACGTGTTCGGCCGCTACACCTCCCGCCGCACCGTCGACCCGTCCGGCACGGTCCACACCGCGATCACCGAACGGCCCCGCGCCGAATGGCCGGTGCTGATCAAAGACCACCACGAGGGCTACATCACCTGGGCGGAGTACCTGGCCAGCGAGGCCAGGCTGGCCGCCAACCACACCGCCGCCGGCGCCCGGCCGCCGCGGGAGGGCATCGCGCTGTGCCAGGGAATCATCAGCTGCGGCAGCTGCGGCAAGCCGATGATGACCAACTACCACACCGATCAGCGGCCCTCCTATGACTGCAGCTCGCGCCGGGACCAGCTGACCACACCGTCGTGCCGGTCGGTCGCCGCGGCCTGCGTGGACGCCGCCGTCGCGGGCGCGCTGCTGAACGCGCTCACCCCCGGCCAGGTCGCCCTGGCGCTGTCGGCCGCCGGCGAGGTCGCGGGCCGGCACCAGCGGGCCAGCCGGGCCGCCGGGCTCGCCGTCGAGCGCGCCCGCTACGACGCCGACCGGGCCGAGCGGGCGTTCGGCGCCGTCGAGCCGGAAAACCGGCTAGTCGCCCGCTCCCTGGAGGCCCGCTGGGAGGCCAGGCTCGCCGCCCTGGCCGAAGCCGAGCAGGCACTGCAGGCCGCCCAGGACACGCTGCCGCCGCTGCCCAGCCGGGAGGATCTGGAGAAACTCGCCGCTGACCTGCCCGCCCTGTGGAACGCGCCCACCACCAGCGCCAGGGACCGCAAACGCCTGCTGCGCACCCTGATCGCCGACGTCACCGTGCTGCCCGGCCCCGACCGCGGCAAGGCACGGATCGGGATCCGCTGGCACACCGGCGCCACCGACGAGCTCACCATCGACAGGCCCGCCCACACCGGCACCGCCAGGCGAACCCCGGCCGCCGCCATCGAACTGGTCAAACGGCTCGGGCCGGCCACCAGCAACGACGAGCTGGTCACCCGGCTCAATGCCGCCGGGCACCGCACCGGCCACGGCCGGCCATTCGACATCGATGCGGTCCAGTGGATCCGCCACGCCTACAAGATCCCGGTCCCGGATCCCTACCGCCCCGGCGAGATCTCCGTGGCCGAGGCCGCCCGAAGGCTGGGCTGCGGCACCAGCGTCATCTACCACTGGATCCACACCGGGCAGCTCACCGCCCGCCGCGGCTCCGCCAGCCGGTTCTGCATCCCCTGGAACCAGCCGGTCCAAGCCGACTGCCAGCGCCGGATCGAGCAATCCGGGCACCTCAACCCCGCCGCCCGGCGCACCAAGCCCCGCCAGCGGCGCTGAGGCAGCCGGGGAATGTCGGTGCCACCTGCGATGCTCGCATCACCAGGTCCGCGGACGCGGGCCTGACCAGCACAGTTCCGCGCCGATCCAGAAACATCCCGACACGTGGTTGCAGGAGGGCAGTATGAATCGTCCGTCGC
>JBKQQQ010001066.1:0-2665 GCA_052144275.1 Streptosporangiaceae bacterium | reverse complement strand
GGGAGCCGGGGATCCAGCAGGAGCTGATGCGGTTCCAGGTGGAGACCGGAACCAGGGTGTGCACCGGCCTGGACGACCTCGGCCGCGAGCTGATCCGGCTGCGGCGGCTCGCCGCGGCCGCCGCGGCGCGGCTGGGCTGCCGCCTGGTGGCCTCCGGGGTAGCGCCGTACCGCACGCCCGGGCTGGCCGCCGTGACAGGCCAGCCCCGTTACCAGGAGCTGGCCCGCCGCTACGGTCCGGTGGTGGCCGAGGCCGGCACCTGCGGCTGCCACGTGCACGTCGGGGTCCCCTCTCGGGACTTGGGCATCCAGGTCCTGGCGCGGCTGCGGCCCGGCTCGCGCTGCTGCTCGCCGTCACCGCCAACTCCCCGATCGCCGGCGGGCACCATACCGGATGGGCCAGCTGGCGGTATGTGATCCAGTCTCGCTGGCCGACCGCGGTGCCGCCCGCGGCGTGGCCGGACGCGGCCGCCTACGACACGGCAGTCCGCCGCCTCATCGGGCAAGGGGCGGCGCTGGACGAGCGGAGCGTCTACTTCCTGGCCCGGCTCTCCCCGCGCTACCCCACCATCGAGGTCCGGGTCGCCGACGTCCGCCTTGACGCCGGCACCGCATTGCTGCTAGCCGGGCTGACCCGCGCCCTGGTCGCCACCGCCCTGACCGAGGCCCGCCGCGGGACGCCGGCGGCAGCCGCGCCGGCCCGGCAGGTCGCCGCAGCCCTGGCCGCCGCGGCGCGGCACGGGCTCACCGGGGCAGCAGTCGACCCGTTCACCGGGCAGGCCGCCGATGCGCCGGCGCTCCGCTCCCGCCTCCTCGATCATGTCTATCCCGCGCTCAGGGACCACGGCGACACCGAGACGATCACTAGGCTGCTGCACCGGCTCGACCAGCGGGGGACCGGAGCCGACCGCCAGCGAGCCCTGTTCACCAGCGCCGCATCCACGCCCGCGTTCATCACCGCACTCGCCCGCGCGACCCTGTCCGGGTACGAGCCGGGCCGCCGGCGCCGGCCCGATGCCCCGGTCCCGGCAGCGGCAGGCGCGCAGTAGTCCGGTATCCGCAGTGGCCGCAAGATGCTGCCATGGGCAAGCCACCAGGCCGTATACGGCGGTCATCCTGCATCCAGGCCCGGCCGCCGCGCCGCCGGCGCCGACTCGATCATCTACCGGCACGGCAAGCGCAACGTGCAGCTGCACTTCGGCGGAATCTTGCCCATCGTGTGCCCGACAGCTGATGACAGCCAGTTCAGCGGCCTGGCGGTATTAGCGGGCAGCCTCGAGGAGGCCAGCGCGATCATGGATGCCGACCCCGCCGTCCAAGCCGCGTGCTCACTTACGAGATCCATCCGGTGCGCAGTTCCTGACAGATGATGAGGCGGCGTATGGGCGGTACGCCGGGGCGCCGTCGTAGGCGGAGCTACAGTCTAGGATGCCTGGGAGCTAGTAGGATCGGGCTGGAAAAGCCGGGCTGGCCGCGTTTGACCGCGAGCGCCGGCGGTTGACGGTAGCCCGTCCGGTGGGGAGGGACCCGTCATGCCAGAGCAGTACTGGGGACACCCCATCGCCCCGGCCGAGGAAGCCGTCCAGCTGCGCCGCGCCCAGGCCGGCGACGACCCCGCTTACCTCCCCGGCCTCGCCGCCGCGCTGACCGACCTCGGCGGCTGCTACCGCGGGGTCGGCCGCCACCAGGACGCCATCGCCCCCGTCGAGGTAGCCTTCCAGCTCTACCGCGCCCCCGCCGGCGTCAACCCCGCCTACCTCCCAGGCCTCGCCGCCGCGCTGACCGACCTCGGCGTCTGCTACGGCGGGGTCGGCCGCCGCCAGGACGCGATCGCCCCGGCCGAGGAAGCCGTCCGGCTGCGCCGCGCCCTCGCTGACGACAACCCCGCCTACCTCCCCGGCCTCGCCATGGCGCTGAGCAACCTCGGCATCTGCTACGGCGAGGTCGGCCGCTACCAGGACGCGATCGCCCCGGCCGAGGAAGCCGCCCAGCTGCGCCGCGCCCTCGCCGACGACAATCCCGCCTAGCGCCAAGACGGTCGCCTACTCTGGGCGCCATCGGCAGGCGCAGGCGCTGCGCGCGATCGCCACCTTGGCCAGGCCGCCGAGCCCGAATTTCTGCACGGCGGTGTCGGCGCCGGGGACGAATTCGAGCAGCGGCTCGGCCACGTACAGCAGGCCGAGGACGGCGATGATCGCGCCGACCTGGTTGCGGATGACGGTGCCGACCCCGACGCCGAGCGCGGCGCACAGCGCGGTCGCGACCGCCGGCGGCGGGACCCATCCGGATAACGCCGGGACCTGACCGGCGCCGGACGCTGCTCCGGGCTTGCGGATCACGTACCGTTACGAGACGCGGTAATGACGAACCGCTCGAGAACCGCCTGCGCGGCAGCCGCTCCATGACAGGTCCGCCTCAAGTCCGCGCAGAGCTGGCCGATCTGGGCGTGTCCGTGGCCGGCTATGAACTCCCGCTCATAGCCTCGCTCGAGCCCCGCGGGGTGGTGGTGTAGTCCTCGATACAGGTCGCGACCGCCGTCTTGGCCGCCGTACGGGTGCAGGCAGGGCCGCGGCGCCGCTGGCATGTCTATGGGCTGGCGGCGTCCCCTGCCGGATGGGGTGCCGAGCCCGCGAGCGGGGTGTCGTCGAGGTACCTGATCTCGTAGA
>JBKQQQ010001065.1:0-3229 GCA_052144275.1 Streptosporangiaceae bacterium | reverse complement strand
GCGTCCCGGGCCTGGTCAGCTCGATGGCCAGCATCGCGCCGCGGCCGCGCACGTCGGCGATGACCGGGTACTTTTCCGCCAGCCCGTGCAGCCGCGGCAGCATGATGTCGCCGATCCGGCGCGCCCGTCCGGCGAGGTCATCCGCCGCCATGGTCTCGATCGCACCGAGCGCCGCCGCGCAGGCCACGGGGTTGCCGCCGTACGTCCCGCCCAGACCGCCCGCGTGCACCGAATCCATGATCTCGGCGCGCCCGGTCACCGCGGCCAGCGGCAGCCCGCCCGCGATGCCCTTGGCCGTGGTGACCAGGTCGGGCACCACTCCCTCGTGCTCGCAGGCGAACCAGTCGCCGGTGCGGCAGAACCCGCTCTGGATCTCATCGGCGATGAACACGATCTCGTTCTCGCGGCAGAACTCGGCCAGCCCGGGCAGGAAACCGTCGGGCGGCACCACGAACCCGCCCTCGCCCTGGATCGGCTCGATGATCAGGGCGGCCACGTTGTCCTCGCCCACCTGGGTGTGGATCAGGCTCTTGACCACCTCCAGCGCATTCGCCGCGCACGCCTCGCGGCCGCCGGGCCACCGCAGCGGGTAGGCCATCGGCATCCGGTAGATCTCGCCTGCGAACGGCCCGAACTTGTCCTTGTAGGGCATGTTCTTCGCGGTGAGCGCCATGGTGAGGTTGGTGCGCCCGTGGTAGGCGTGGTCGAAGGCAACGATGGCCTGCCGCCCGGTGGCGTGCCGGGCGACCTTCACCGCGTTCTCCACGGCCTCCGCGCCGGAGTTGAACAGCGCGGAGCGCTTCTCGTACGTCCCCGGCGTCCGCCTCGCGAGTTCCTCGCAGACCTCGACGTAGCCCTCGTACGGCGTCACCATGAAACAGGTATGCGTGAACCTCGCCGCCTGCTCCGCCACCCGCGCGGCCACCCGGGGGGCCGCGTTGCCCACGGAGACCACCGCGATCCCGGCTCCGAAGTCGATCAGGGAGTTGCCGTCGGCATCGACGATCACCCCGCCGCCCGCGTCCGTGACGAACACCGGCAGCACGGTGCTGACCCCGCGGGCCACCGCGCGCTCGCGCCTGGCCAGTAGCTCACGTGAGACAGGGCCTGGGATCTCGGTGACAAGGTGCCGACGCTGCGGGAGGCGGAATTCGCCAGGAACATAGTTGGTCATCAGATTCGCGGCGTGAAGACCCCGGTCTTCAGGCTAGGGAGGAAACGCCGCTTCACCTCCTCCGAAATGTCAGTAGTTCCCGATAGAGTGTTTGAATGTCCCGTTACCGCCTGGTGCCTACAGCTGTCCAGGAAGCCGTGCTGCGGGACCATTGCGCCCATGCGCGGTTCGTGTGGAACCTCGCGGTCGAGCAGCACTCCTGGTGGCGGCCCGGGCGCAACCGCGCGCCCGGTTACCTGGAGCAGGCGCGTCAACTCACTGAGGCCCGGGCGGGGTTCGAATGGCTGCGTACGGGCAGCCAGATGGTCCAGCAGCAGGCACTGCGGGACTTCGCCCAGGCTGTGCGGAACCTCTTCGCGGGCACGCATCGCAAGCCGACCTGGCGCAAGGCCGGGCGTGACGAGGGGTTCCGAATTGTCGCCGTGAAGGCTGGGCACGTGCGTCGGCTCAGCCGGAAAACCGGTGAAGCCTGGATACCGAAGGCCGGCTGGGTCCGGTTCCGCTGGTCGCGCAAGGTGCCTGATGGGGTGAAATCGTACCGCGTGACCCTGGACCGCGCCAGACGCTGGCATATCGCCTTCGCCGCCATACCGGAGTCGGTTCCCGGCCCTGGTACCGGCGAGGTGGCGGGACTCGACCGTGGCGTGAATGTCAGCGCGGCGCTGTCTACCGGCGAGATGCTGTGTGTTCCCCGGCTCAGTCCTCGACGGCGGCATAGGCTCAGCCATCTCCAGCGCAGACTGGCGCGGGCAAAGCTGGGGTCTAATCGCCGCGCGCAGGTAAAGCTGGCCATCGCCCGGCTGCGGGCCCGCGAGGCTGACACATGTAAAGACTGGTGCGAGAAAACCAGCACCGATCTCGCGCGCCGCTTCGACGTGATCCGCGTCGAAGACCTGCGCATCAAGAACATGACCCGTTCGGCACGCGGAAGTGTCGCTTCGCCCGGCAAGAACGTCCGCCAGAAAGCTGGGCTGAACCGCGAGATCATGCGGTCGGGATGGGGCCGACTGGTAAGACGGCTGGAAGACAAAGCTCCCGGCCGGATAGAGAAGATCAATCCCGCATACACGAGCCAGCGTTGCTCGGCGTGCGGGCACATCGCAGTGGAGAGCCGCAAGAGCCAAGCCCTCTTCGCCTGCGTGGCCTGCAATTTCGCCTGCAACGCCGACGTGAACGCGGCACGGAACATCGCGGCGGGGCACGCCGTGACTGCGCGGGGAGGCGACGGGGTAGCCCGGCCTGCGAACCGCGAACCTCAGCACGACGGCCTCCTCGTCGCATAGCTGGAATCCCCGCCCCTAAGGCGTTGGAGGATGTCAAGATCAGACGATAAATCACGGAGACCTCGGCTTTCATGCTGGGGGAGGGAATGCCGCTTCACCTCGCTTCGAATTTCTGTGGTGTTGAGGGGCCTGCTAGCGCGACTCCTGGAGGACAAGGCCCCGGTCGGCTTGCGAAAGTCAATCCCGCGTTCACGAGCCAGCGGTGTTCGGCGTACGGGCACGTGGATAAGAATCTCGCGAGAGCCAGACCGGCTTACGGTGGCAACGCTGACGCTGACGTGAACGCGGCAAGAAGCATCACGGCGGGATGCCGTGAGTGCGTTGGACGGTCCGGGTTACCGGGCGGGTGAATTGCGGACCTTGACGCGCGTTCCATCCAGCGTGAGGTGGAATCCTCCACCTTACGGCCGAGGAGGACAACAACACATCGGACGCCTGTAGGCGAGGTAGCTGTACCCATGATGACAGGAGTGGGGAGGCGGGTGGGGTCTAGGGTGGTGAGCCGGATACGGGAGAGGACGGATCTCGGACATGCCTGACCAACAGGAGCCGAACCCGCGAGGGTTGTTCGGCGGGGTTTTCGCCCGGGGCGGCGTCGAGGCCGGCGACACCGCGTGGCTGCAGGCGATGCTGGATGCCGAGGCCGGGCTGGCCCGGGCGCTCGAGCGGGCCGGGCTGGCGCCCGCGGGCTCGGGCGAGGCAGTCACCGCGACGGCTAAGGCCGACAACTTTGACCCGAACGAACTCGGCGAACTCGCCGCGCTGACCGGAA
>JBKQQQ010001064.1:0-3141 GCA_052144275.1 Streptosporangiaceae bacterium | reverse complement strand
TTATCGTCCCGGGCGTGGCGCAGCCGTGATCACACGAGCCCCGGGAGGCTGCGGCACAGGGAGTAGACGGCCACGGCGACGAGCAGGACGGTGAAGGCCGCGGTGAGCCGGGAGGCGTCGACCCGGGAGGCGATGCGGTTCCCGGCGAACGTGCCGGCCAGCGCGGCGATGGTAAAGGCCGCGAGCAACCGCCAGTCGAGGTGGACATGGCTGCCGAACCGGGCAGTGAGCGCGACGGCGCTGTTGATGGCGATGACCAGCAACGAGGTGCCGACCGCGACGGGCATCTCGAAACCGAGCGCGAGTACGAGCGCGGGGACGATGACGAATCCGCCGCCGACGCCGAAGAAGCCGGTCAGCAGGCCGACCGCGGTGGCCGCGGCAACGATCTTCAGGCTCTGCCCGCCCGGCGCGCCGGCTCGCAGGCGCTGCCACCAGGCGGTCTTGACCTGCGGTCGGGTTGCGTAGCCGAGCCGGTCCAGCGTGACGGTCGCTGTCCTGGGTGCAGGGCCGACGGCCAAGGCAGCCGCCGTGTCCGTTCGCGGCGTGCCGGTGCCCGGATCTGGCTGGGCGGCCTGGACGGGAGAGCTCGCGACGGGACGTCGGCGGCGGAGCATGGCCGCGGCGGCGACCAGCATGAGGACGGCGAACAAGGCGAGCAGCAGGCCGGGCTTGATGCTCGCCGATAGCCGCGTCCCGGCGTAGGAGCCAGCGACACCGAGAACGCCGAAGGTGATGCCCTGCGCGACGCGGACCCGGCCGGCCCGCAAGTGCGCGGTCATGCCGGCCAGGGCGGTGATCCCGACGATGAGCAGCGAACCGGTGGTGGCGGCGTGCGGTGGCTGGTGCAGCAGGTAGACCAGGGCCGGGACCGTGAGGATGGATCCGCCGCCGCCGAGGGCGCCCAGCGAAAGGCCGATCAGCAGCCCGGCCGGGATCGCGATGGCCAGCATGGGAAAGCTCCTCTTCGATACCCCCATGGGTATTAGAAACACAAGGATACCGGTCGCCCATCTACCGGGTCAAATACGGGTAGGGGTATCGAATGCCCTCAATGCCTAGCCAGGTGAGCATGGCGCACTGTGGGCGCCTGGCTGGTCCGTCAGGCCGGGAACGCTGCCGCACAGGTGGAAGTCGCCGGTGCGCTGGTCCTGGCGGTAGGGGACCGGCGGCGGATCCCCGCGGGCTATCCGTGCCACCGCGTCGAGCAGCCGGGTGATGTCACTACCTCTGGTGTTGAGGCCGGCGCTGGCCCGGACGGCTCCCGGCATCGCGCTGCGGTCACCGTGGCGTACCTCGTCCCGGTAACGGAGCACCTGCTCGCGGCTGAGGCCCAGCAGGCGCATCAGGTACGGATGCGCGCAGAAGCAGCCATGCCGTACGCCGATCGCTTCCTCGGCGGCTAGCCGGGCAGCCATCAGCGCGTGCGGCACGCCCTCGACGGTGAAGGTGGCGACCGGCAGCGTCTCGGTATCCACGTCGGGCCCGAGGAGGCGGACACCGGGAATCGAGGCCAGGCCTTCCCGCAGCGATCGCGCGATCCGGCGCTCATGGCCGATGAGGGCGGGCCAGCCGATATCGGTCAGCGTGCCGATCGCGGCGTGCAGCGCCACCGCGCCGACGACGTTGGGGGACCCGGCTTCCTCCCGTTCGGGCGGGTCGGTCCACAGCACCTCGTCGAGGTCGACGAGGTCCACGGCACCGCCCCCGGCCAGGAAGGGATCCCCTTCGGTGAAGGCGCTTCTCGGGCCGACGAGCACTCCGGCACCGAACGGCGCGTACATCTTGTGGCCGCTCCAGGCGAGGAAATCCGCGTCGGCGGGAAGCGGCCGGTGCGGAGCCAGCTGCGCCGCGTCGACGACTAACGGGATGCCCCGGTCGTGAGCGGCCGCGATGATCTCGCTCAGCGGCGGCATCCAGCCGGTGATGTTGGAGGCGCCAGTGATGGCGAGCAGGCGGGGTGCGGGGCGCTGGTCGAGAGCGGATATGGCCTCGTCGGCGCCGAAGGTGCCGTCCCGGCCGCATTCGATGTAGCGGCAGGTCGCGATCCGGGACCAGGGCAGCAGGTTGGCGTGATGCTCGGCCACGGTGGTGACCACGACATCGTCCCGGGCCAGCCGGAGGCGGTACGCCAGGTGGTTGAGGGCTTCGGTGGTGTTGCGGCAGATGATCGCCACGTCGCCGCCCCGGCCGTCAGGCCGGCCGCCGCGCCCGGCGAAGGCGAGAGCGGCCGAGCGCGCCTCCTCGTAGGCGCCGGTGGCGACCTGGGACTTGTGGCCGGCGCCGCGGTGGACGCTGGAATACCAGGGAAGGAAGGAACTCCTCCACCCGGGTCAGCACCGGGCCCAGCGCGGACGTCGACGCCGCGGCGTCCAGTGACAGGTAGGGACGTTCGGTGCCGTCCGCGCACGCCGCCGGGATCCCGTCGCCGACAAGAGGTACCGGCGGCACCCTGACCTGCTGGGTATCTATCATCGCGGTCCCTCCTCCC
Organism: Streptosporangiaceae bacterium; assembly: GCA_052144275.1. Lineage (GTDB taxonomy): Bacteria > Actinomycetota > Actinomycetes > Streptosporangiales > Streptosporangiaceae > Palsa-504. The sequence goes on along the minus strand of JBKQQQ010001064.1, from coordinate 650 downwards.
GGGAGGCTCGGCCGCCGGCTAGCGTGCCGCCGCCTGCTGCCGTCCCGGCTGAAGGTCAGTAAACGGTTATCAGGCCAGGGAGAGGAAGAGCCTTTCGAGCTGGGCGCGGTTGCTGCCGGGCGTCCCGTCGCCTTCCTTCTCCTCCAGCGCGCACTGCGTGAGGCCGGTCGCGATGATCTTGAAGCCGGCCCGGTCCAGTGCCCGGGACGCGGCGGCCAGCTGGGTCACCACGTCGGCGCAGTCCCGGCCCTCTTCGATCATCCTGATGACCCCGCCGACCTGACCCTGGGCGCGCCGCAGCCGCTTGATCACGTCGGCCATCGTCTGACTGTCCACGTCCACGGTAACTCCCTGACTCCCGGGGCCAGATCCGTAACGGTCCAGCAATACCCTCAGGGGTATCATAGCAAGGGAAAAACAGCATTTGTATCCTCCGCGGTCATGGTGAGGATGCGGGCGGTACGGTCCGCCCGCCGCGCCCACCAGGCCTGGACGATGTCGGGTGGCCGCGGGCCGCCGTCCGGCCGGGGAAGCGGGCCGGCGTACCGCCGGGACCAGCGCGCGGCCTCGCCGGCCAGCCAGCTCACGGTGCCGGCCGGGTCCTGTTCCAGCAGGGCCCGCAGGGTGAAGCGCCGTTCGCCGATCCGGTA
>JBKQQQ010001063.1:0-9020 GCA_052144275.1 Streptosporangiaceae bacterium | reverse complement strand
CGTGTCGTGACGTGTTACAGCGGGTGCACTTCTTCCGCCTGCGGGCCCTTCGGGCCGCGCCCAGCGGTGTACTCAACCCGCTGGTTCTCCTGAAGAGTGCGGAAGCCGTCGATCTTGATGGTGGAGTGGTGGACGAAGACGTCGGCCGAGCCGTCGTCCGGGGCGATGAAGCCATAGCCCTTGTCCGAGTTGAACCACTTCACGGTGCCCTGAGGCATGTACTTCTCCTACTGAGACGATTTCGGGAACCACGGTCGTGTGCCCCGGGTTGCTGCGACCACTGCCCATGTGGACTGCCCTAACGGGCCGGGCGTTCGGGAATGCAGACGCCCGCGGTCAGAATTTCGCAGGCGCTGTGACACGTACACGAACTTCGTGCAACCAGAACTATTTAACCACCCTCGGCTACCAGCGTGTTCCCAACCGGGGGAAATGTATTCACCGGGCGGCTACGACGGCCTGCTCCGCGCCGGCGCGCAGCACGGCCATGCGGGCCGCGAAACGGGAACCTGGCGTCACGGCGGCGATGTGCTCGGCTTCGGAAACCGTGTCCACGTCGATGAGTTCCGGCAGCATCTGGACCCGGAGCCCAGCCTGTTCCAGCCGGGCCAGCTGCCGGGATCCGGTGTCGGGCTGCGACATCGGGACGCCGAGAATGAGGGCGGGATCGACCTCCCGCAAGCCCAGCAGCCAGAAGCCGCCGTCCTCGGCCAGGCCGAACGTGGCGTCCGCGGTCCTGGACAACAGCGGCTCGATGGCCGCCGCCAGCAGGCCCGGCGTCACCTGGGGGGTGTCCATCCCGATCAGCACCACGGGCAGGGGCAGCGTCACCCGGGTGTCGGCGAGCGCCCACGCGATGCGCTCGTCCAGACCCGCGCCGCGCTGCCCGATCACGTCGAATCCGGGCGGGAGCCAGCGCCCGGGCGTCCCGTCCAGGGCGAGCACCCGGCGGGCGACGGTCACCTCCGCCACTGCCGCCAGCGTGTCGGCCAGGGCGGCCTCGGCCAGGGCGGCCGCCTCCTCCGGCGTGAACGGCGGCGTGAGACGGGTCTTCACCCGGCCCGGAATCGGCTCCTTGGCGATCACCACGACCTGCGCCGCCAGCAAGCGGCCCGCCCGGCTCCAGGCCGGCACGTCAGCTTTCGCCGCGCCGGCCGCTCCTGGGCTTCCCAGGGCGCCGTCCCGCCGGTGCCTGCCCGCGTAGATGTCGCCGACGGTGATGTCGCCCGTCACGACGAGGCCTGCCATGACGAGGCCGGCGCCGTGATGGAGGCGAGCACCCGCCGCATGTCCCGCACGGTCCGCACCGTGCCGCCGAGCGTGCCGGTGACCTTCGACTTGCCGGTCCGCGGGTAGTACGGCACGTCGGTTTCCGCGATCCGCCAGCCCGCCTCCGCGGCGCGCACCACCATCTCCAGCGGGTAGCCGAACCGCCGGTCCGACATCGGCAGGGCCAGCAGGGCCTCCCGCCGGGCGGCGCGCATCGGGCCGAGGTCGCGCACCGGGACGCCGATGCGGCGGCGCAGTTCGGCGGCCAGCACCCGGTTGCCGATCCTGGCGTGCAGCGGCCAGGCGCCCTTGCCCTGGACCGACCGCCGTCCCAGCATGAGGTCGGCATCGCCGGCCGCCACCGGGTCCGCCACGGTAGGCAGGTCACCGGGGTCGAAGGAGGCGTCGGCGTCCATGACGCAGACGATGTCGCTGCTCGCCGCGAGCAGCCCGGCGTGGCAAGCAGCGCCGAAACCACGCTGCGGAACGGGCACGACGTACGCCCCGTAGGCTGCGGCGATGGCCGCCGAGCCGTCGGTTGAGCCGTTGTCCGCGACAATGGGCCGGTAGCCGGACGGCATCCGGGACAGCACCCAGGGGAGTGCGCCTGCCTCGTTGAGGCACGGCAGGACGACATCGATTTCCATGGCCCCAGACAGTACTTGTGCGGCAGGCGATTTAAGTCCGTAAAGTGGCTGACCGGCCCTTACGAACCTGTGACGGTCTCCGCCGGGAGCCCGGCCGCGGTCTCGGCAGGGCCGATCACGTGGTTTGCTGCAGTCATGCGCGTTCTAGTTACAGGTGCGGCCGGCTTCATCGGATCGCACATCGCCGAGACCATGCAGGCGGCGGGCCATGAGGTCCGCGGCCTGGATTCCCTCACCCCCGCCGTGCACAACGGCAGGCCGGACCACGTCCCGGACGAACTGGTCGTGGGCGACGTGCGCGACCCGGCCGCGGTGGACGAGGCACTAGCCGGGATGGACGCGGTATGCCACCAGGCCGCCCTGGTCGGGCTCGGCGTAGACCTCTCCGACCTGCCCGCCTACGCGGACGTCAACGTCACCGGCACCGCGGTGCTGCTCGAGGCCATGGGCCGCCACGGCATACCGCGGCTGGTCTTCGCGTCCTCGATGGTCGTATACGGCGAGGGGGCGTACGACTGCGCGGCGGACGGCCGGGTCCGGCCATCGCCCCGGGACCCGGGTGACCTGGCCGCAGGCCGCTTCGAGCCGCGCTGCCCGCGCTGCGCGGAGCCGCTCACCACGACGACGGTCGCCGAGGACGCGCCGCTTGACCCCCGCAACGCCTACGCCGCGAGCAAGGTGGCGCAGGAGCACCTGGCGGCGAGCTGGGCGCGGCTGACCGGTGGTGCCGCGATCGGGCTGCGGTACCACAACGTGTACGGCCCGCGGATGCCACGCGACACCCCGTACTCGGGAGTGGCCGCCATCTTCCGCTCTTGCCTGGAGAACGGCCTGCCGCCACGGGTGTTCGAAGACGGCGGCCAGCGCCGCGACTTCGTGCACGTCCGGGACGTGGCCCGCGCTAACCTGCTGGCCCTGGAGGCGGTCGACCGGACGGTCGGCGGCGCGCCGGGCGCAGCGGCAACGCCTGCCGCAGCCACCGCAGCGGCCGGGGCGGGCGGGCTGCGGTGCTACAACGTCGCCAGCGGCGCGCCGCACACGGTGGGCGAGATGGCCAGCGCCCTGGCCGTCGCGTTCGGCGACATCGAGCCGGTGGTGACTGGTGAGTACCGCCTCGGCGACGTGCGGCACATCGTGGCCTCTCCCGCCACCGCGGCCCGCGACCTCGGCTTCTGCGCGCAGACGAGCTTCGCCGAGGGCATCGCCGAATTCGCCCAGGCCCCCCTCCGCGAGCCCGCTCTAGCCGGTTCCGCCCGCCCCTAAGGGTTGTTTTTCGTTATTGTGTGCAGTTACCACCCCGATAAGGGCAGGTAGCAAGTCTGCAAACGCCCGAGCTGCCCGTCGGCTCACGATAGAGGCAACGGTCCAACTGTGACACGCGCCGATCTGTCAGGGCACACTTTAGACCGTAGGTTCATGCGACCGGGCAGGTCGCGGCTGGAACGCAGTGGAGACAGGACTAGTCGCAGCGGTGGCAAGGCACTGCCGATCGCGGTGACCAGCGCAGCATGGCGGAGACCGATCTAGCTTCCGAGCGGGGCCGCCGAAGATGCCGCCCACGGACAAGGTTCCCCATGCGGTGATAAGGACCGTGGCATTGACCCGGCCAAGGATTAAGCGAGGAGGGCGTCGCCCATCGTGCCGAGCGGTGGTGCTCCGAGGGTGAGGAGGGCTTCGTGGAAGCGGCGGAGCGAGAATTTCGTACCCCAGGCGGCTAGGGCCTGGTCCCGGAGCGACATGATCTCGAGCTTGCCCCAGGTGTAGCGCCCGTAGGTGGGGTCGTAGGTAGCCCTGGTCGCTTCGCTCCTGGCGGCCGGGCCGAGCAGGAAGGCGTCGGTCTCGAAGCGCGCCGTGGCGTCGTCCACGGTCATCGTCCCCTGATGGATGCCGAGGGCGCAGGCCAGTCCGGTCACCCCGACGAGGGCGTCGAGGTAGACGCCGATGGCGAACCGGGGGTCGTCTGCCCTGAAGCCCTGCTCGACCATCAGCTCCTCGGCGTAGCAGGCCCATCCCTCGACGAACGCCTCGGAGAACAGGCTGCGCCTCACGTCTCCCCGGACGAGCTGGCGGAGCATCCGGCCGTGGGCGAAGTGACCGGGCGTGACCTCGTGTACCGTGACGGCGGGCCCCATGGTGGCGCTGAAGACGGCCAGCCACTCGTGCTTGGCCTCCTCGTCCCAGGACTCGTCGGGCGGGCTGACGTAGTAGCGAGCCGGGGCGTCGTCCTCGAAGGGCCCGGTCCAGTACATCATGGCCGCAGCCCATCGCCGGGACGGGGGAGCCGGGCCGACCTCGCAAGCGCCGCCCGGAGGCGGCAGGAGGTCGTTGCCGATCACGAAGGCCGTGGCCTCCTCGATCGTCTCGCGGGCGGCGGCGTAGATCCCCTCTTCACCAGGGTGGTCCCGGAGGAGCTCCGGTACCAGCTGCGACGGCGGCGCCCCGGGCGACAATCGCTGGCACGCCTCATTGAGCCTGGCGCGAAGCCGGTCGCGCTCACGGTCGGCTCGCTCCTCCAGGCGGCCGAGATCGACCGGCATCGACTCCGCGTGCCCGAGCAGGCGGGCCAGTGCCGCCGCGCCGAGCGAAGCATCCGGGTTGCCCGAGGCGGCGGCATCCTGGATTCGCCCGAGCAGCCTGCCGTGCGCCTTCTGGGCGGCGACCTCGGCGTCGGTCGTGCCGTTGATCCCCTCGGCGAGTCCTCTCACGGTTCCGGCGAGCGCGCGGGCCACCGGTGCCGGAACGGCCTGAAGCGACTCCAGGGAGGCGTCGACTGCCTGGGGCCATCGGGCGAGGTGTGCCTCCCGCGCCCTCCGGCGCTGCGGCTCGGGGGCGTACTCGCGGTCGTAGCAGGACAGGTCTAGGTTCTGGATGTGGGGCAGTGGGTTCCACTGCAAGGTTCCGGCCTCGGCTTCGGCGTGGGCGGCCTGCTCGGCGGCGCTGAGGTGACTCTCGTCGTGGCGGTCGGCGAGGCGCTCGCCCGGCGATGAGGGCCCGAGGCGTTCCAGGGCCGCTCTGTGGCCGCTCGGCGAGAGGTCCATGACGACGCCGTCGTAGTCGTGGACTCCGGCGAGCTCCCGGATGGCCGGGACATTGACGTCCCATACGGCTTTGAGACGGCGATCAGGCATGGAGGCAGGCTATGCCCGGCCCTCGACGAGCCGTCAGATTCCCCGAAGGCTGACCTAAGGCATGGCATGTGCGATGATCGCGGCCCGGCGTGCGTGGTGTCCGGGTGTAGCAGCAAGCTGCTACACCCGCCGCGCCCGGCGCGTGCCTCGTTCCTGCCGCGTTTCCGGCCTGGCTGTCACGTATTGGGGTTGTGCCCATGAGGAAACAAGTCCAGACACGCCAAAGGGCGGGCCGGCAGTGGTCACGAGCCTGGGTGCCCTTTTTCGCCGAGTTGCTTGCGGGCGCGCTCGATGGTGCTGGCGCGCAGCTCGGTGTAGGACGCGGCGAACGCGGACCACCAGCCGCGGGGGTCGGCCGAGCCGATCGCTTGGGCGAGCTGGCGTCCTGAGTCGGTGCGCAGCGCGGCTAGTGAGGATTCCCGCCATGCGGCTGCGTCGTATCCCTGGGCCTGGTACTCGATGGCCTGCATCAAGGTCTCGATCTTGTCGGCGTCGTGCGCTACGCGTGATTCCGGTGTCTGGGTGGCCTCGTATTCGGCGACGAGGTCCTGGATGACCTTGGCCGTGGCGTCGGGCATGGCTGATACCTGGTGAGCTGATACGGCTTCGGGGACGGCGGTGGTGACGTAGGCGCGGCCGACTGAGGGGACGTCGCCGATCCTGGTTTCGTGCGCGTCGTGCAGGAGGCACAGCGCTGCGGTGCGGCCCACGTCGGCCCCTTCCATGGCGGCCAGGGTGATGCCGATGACGCCGACCCGGAAGGAGTGCTCGGCGACGGTCTCGGGCTGCGGGACGCCCAGCAGCAGCCAGCCGGCCCTGGGCAGGTGCTTGAGGTGGCCCATCTCGAACAGGAACGTTGCCGTCCCGGCCAGCGGGTGATCCCCCTCGGCCGGTGCGGGCAGGCTGGCCTGGTCGCGGACGTAGACGCCGCTTCCGGACCGGCTGCGGACGAATCCCTCATCCCTGAGGGTGCGGATCGCCGTGGCCACCGTCATGCGCGAGACGCCGAAGAACCTGGCCAGCTCGTGGCCGGACGGTAGCTGCGATCCGGGTTCCAGCTCACCGGTCAGGATCGCCGCGCGGATCGATGCGGCAATTTGGACGTTGGGCTGCCGCTTATCGGCTGGGTCTATGGGCTGCATACCCATCATGCTAGCTGCCTAGGCAGCTTGACCGGCGTATTGGATCACCTGTAAAGACAGGTCTTGCGATCAGCCTAGTTTGGTAGTTAATCTGGCTATGCAGGTTGGGTTGGGTTTTGTCTCTGGTCCCGCCTGCGCGAACACCGCCAGAAGTCCCGCCCCCCGGTGACCGGACCCGAGCCAGAACAGGACCCCCGATGTCAGCCGCCGTAGCCCCTGGCCCAGCGCCGCAAGTGAACCAGCCGAAGCACCCCCTGGCCGCGATGACCACGTATGAGCTGTGCGCCTACCGACGCGAGATCGAGAACGCCCTTGTGTTCTTCGATGCTCAGCACCCTGTACCTCCGGTACGGGATGGCCTGCAAGCCAGGCTTGATGACGTGATGGCTGAGCAGGAATCCCGCAAGAGGATGCCTTCGCCTGCGATGGGGCGGCGGGTGCGGGCCCGGCGGAAGCTGTCAGGCTTGCGGTAGCCGAGGTAACGGGCGGCAGCGGCGATTCCGATGATCATCTCGTCGGCGGAGACACCGACCTGGTCGTCGCCGGGGGCGGCGTCACTGTGCCGCCCGGTAGCCCTGCTGCTGGTGACGGGCTGCTCGCCACCGGCGGGCGATGCGCGGTGCCGCCCGGCCCGGCGGCCAACGCCGGGGAGAACCAGGGGCCGGGCCGGGCTGTCCCGGGGGCGGGACATCGGGCGGGACATGACGGCGTGTTTGCGCAGGTACGTAGATGTGCTGTCCGGGTGGGACACCGACCGGCGGGACATCGACCAGGGACACCACGGCCAGCTTGCGGCCCTCGCTGATCACCTGGTCATCGATCCACGGGGCGGGCCGCATCTCGGTGAACCAGTCCGGCGGGGGCGGGCCGGTCAGCGCGTACCGGCGGCGTTCGGCGGCCGGCATCCAGGCGAGCTGGGCCTGGTGGATCAGGTCTTCGGCTTCGCCGACCCCGACGACGCCCCGGCCCTTGATCCTCGCGTCCCATTCGATCCGGGGCGCGAACCCGAACGTCATCCGCCACAGCGAGGTCGTGTAAGCCCCGGTGATCAGCCGGTACCCGTACTGCCCCCGGCTATCAGAATCGCCGAACAGCCGCAGGTTCGGCTGGTGCACCGCGAGCACCAGCCGGTGCCCGGCCTGGCGGCTCTGCCACTCGATCTGCCGCCGCTGATCCAGCGCCGGCGACGGCCCGGACCCGCCTGTACGCCGCCACATGCGGGCGGCCATCCCGGCGAAGGTGCCGAACTCATCGATGACCAGCAGCCGGGCCGGGAACGCCCCCGGCCACCGCCGTGCGAGCACCGACCGCGATGTTGACCCCGAGCATGGACAGGAAGAACTCTTCCAGCGCCCACATCATCGATTCGATGTCGGTGCGGACCCGGATGCCGGGCACGTTGGTGAGCACGTCGTGCCCGGTTTTGCGGTCGATGTAGGAACGGCGCTTGGGGTCGATGATGTCCACCAGCCAGCCGTGCGCGCGGACATGCGCTGCGGGGACGGAGGCGGTGCTCGTCTTGCCGCCGCCGGTCCCGGCCGCGATGAACAGGTGCGGTTCCTCGTCTTGCAAGTCCGCGATCCACTTGACGCCGCCCGCCAGGGTGGCCAGGTGAATACGGTGCGCGGGCAGGTCGTACCCGTCGAACCGGGCCAGGTCCGGCGGCGCGGGCGGGTGCCGCCAGGTGGCATGAAACGCGGAGAACGCCGGGACAAGGTCCGCGCCGAGGTGCCGGCGGATCAGCTGGTCGATGTGGTTCTGCCGGGCGCTGTCAGGGTTCCACGTGGCCGGATAGGCCAGGGTAATAACCGCGCCGGGATCGGCGGTAAACCCGGCCGGGATGTCCAGCCACCGGCCGGGCCAGTCGGCGGGATCGGTGCCGAGGTACTGGCAGAGCTGGAGGTAGACGGGCCGGATCACGGTGCGGACGTACCGCCACCGCTTGAAGCGGGGGACAGCGACACGGACGCCAGCACGCCACCCGCCACGTTTGCAGACTTTCGCTTTGTCCGTGAGTGGGCGCTCCCCTTTGGGTTCCGGGCGGAGGCCATCGACATGCGGACGCGGAGGCAGGGGCATGGGCGACGCGGAGGCAGGGGCAGCATGGCTGATCCCCTGGCCCTTCCTCGGGCCAGGGGATCATTTCGCGGTCAGCGGGTGGTGATGGCCCGGGGCTGATCGGGGCGGGGCTGGTCCGGACCGGCGGGAGGCGGTCCGCCGGCGGCGTGCCGCCGGGGGACGGTGCGGTTGATGGCGGGCACGCCCGGGCGGGCCAGCGGCAGCCTGATGAGGAACTGGCAGCCGGGACCCGCGTTGCGCACGGCGATCTGGCCGGAATGCGCCTCGACGATGCCGCGCGCGATCGAAAGCCCGAGCCCGGCGCCTTCCTGCGGCCCTGGCGTGCGGGCCGACTCGCCGCGGAACGCCACGTCGAACACCCGCGGCAGGTCGCCAGGCGGAATCCCGCCGCAGGCGTCCGACACGCTCACGCAGGCCATCCCGTTCTGCACCTCGGCCAGCACGTCGACACCGCCGTCGGACGGGGTGTGCCTGATCGCGTTGGTCACCAGGTTGCGCAGGGCCCGGCCCATCTCGGCCGAGTCGATGAAGACCGGCATGCCGCGCACGGCGGCCCCGGTGAGCCGGACGCCCTTATGCCGCGCGACCGGCTCGGCGCTGGCGACGACCTCGGCGACCAGGTCCTCCAGTCCGACCATGCGCTTAGACAACCGCAGCGCGCCCGCATGGATGCGGGACAGCTCGAACAGGTCGTCGATCATCAAGGTCAGCCGGTCCACCTCGCGGCGGATCTGCGAGTGGTACTGGGATACCTC
>JBKQQQ010001062.1:0-6503 GCA_052144275.1 Streptosporangiaceae bacterium | reverse complement strand
CGGGGCCGGGTCCGGTCGGGCAAGGAGGTCGTCATGACCGAGATGACTTACGGAATCGTGGCCGGCTATGACGGGTCGCCCGGCAGCGGTGACGCGCTGCGCTGGGCCGCCAGGGAAGCCAAGGCCCGCCACACGACGCTGACGGTCTGCCTGGCCTGGATGCCAGACCATATGACGCTGCCTACCGACTCGGACCTGAGCGACCTGGCCCGGCAGCACGGCCAGGTGATCCTGGCCCGCGGGCTGCCGTACGCCGAGTCGGTGCTGGGCCCCGGCCGGGTGCGCGCGGAACTGGCCGGCGGGTCGGCCGCTCACGCGCTGTGCGAACGCAGCAAGACCGCCGACATGGTGGTGGTCGGCTGCCGCGGGCACAGCGAGCTGCCCGGCTTGCTGCTCGGATCGGTTGCCTGGCAGGTGGCCGGGCACGCCTGCGGGCGGGTCGTGGTCGTCCGCGGCGAGTGGCGGCCGGCCAACCAGTCCCCCGGGCCGGTGGTGGTGGGCGCGGACGGATCCCCGGCGGTCCAGGCCGCGGTCGCATTCGCCTTCGAGGAGGCCGCGCTGCGCGACGTGCCCCTGGTGGCGGTGTGCGCCCTGACCGACGCGCCCGGCAGGCTCGGCGAAACGCATCAGGTGGAAGAGGACTTCGGGCACCTGATGGCCTGCGAGGCCAAGGAGCACCCCGAGGTCACGGTGGTGCGGCGGGTGCTGGCCGGGACCCCGCGCGCGGCGCTGCTGACCGCGTCGGCCGACGCCCAGATGCTCGTGGTCGGCGCTCGCGGCCGCGACGGCGTCGAGGGCATGTGCCTCGGCTCGGTCGCGCAGGCCGTCCTGCACCACGCGCCCTGCCCGGTCGGAGTTGTCCACCAGGTCGGGTGCAGTCGTTAGTTCTTCCTGGTCACAGGCCAAACGAGCGTGGCTTTCTGCCTGGATGATCAAGGACTTATGCCCCTGCCGACACAGATCACCTCAGGGACAAGCTGAATCGCAATGAGTTGATCGGGTCACCGGCGCGCCTCACGAGGGCGCCCGGAAGGAGGCTTCGATGTCCACAGTTGTCAGCCCCCGCACAGGCGGCGGGCAAGACCATGAACCTGCGCCCACCCGCGCGCAGGCCAAGGCCCGGGCTCTGGGCCTGACGTCGGCGACCGGCCTGGTGGTCGGGAGCATCGTCGGGACCGGGATCTTCGCCATGCCGGCCGTGCTGGCCGGCGCGGGCACGAGCTCGCTGCTCGTCCTCGGCGTGATCGCCGTCGGCGCGATGCTCCTGGCCGCGCTGTTCGGTCAGCTGACCAAGCGGGTCCCCAACTCCGATGGCGGGCTTTACGCCTACGCCAGGTACGAGTTCGGTGACTTCGCCGGCTACCTGACCGGCTGGTGCTACTGGGTCCAGTGCTGGGCGGGTAACGCCGCCATCGTGTCGGCCTGGGTTTTCTACGTCGACGCCCTGTTCGGCATCAACCCGTCGGGCCTCGGCAACTGGGGCATCGCCCTGAGCGGCCTGTGGGTCCCGGCCATGATCAACCTGGCCGGCGTCAGGCAGATGGCCTGGTTCCAGAACCTGACCGTCGTGCTGAAGTTCCTGCCGCTGCTGTTCGTCGGCGTGGCCGGCTGGTTCTTCGTCTCGCGTGGGAACTTCGGCGCCTTCAACGCCTCCGGCGGGAGCCTGTACAGCGCGATCGGCATCGCGGCCGGCGTGGCCCTGTTCTCCTTCATCGGGGTGGAGGTCGCGGCGATCACCGCCAAGCGGGTGAAGAACCCGCGCCGGAACGTGGGCCGCGCCTCGCTGCTCGGCACCGGCGCCAGCGCGATCCTGTACCTGGTCGTGTCGGCCGCGATCATGGGCCTGGTCTCGCATCACGCGCTCATCCACAGCACGGCGCCGTTCGTGCTCGCGTTTGGCACGATCTTCACCCACGGCACCTGGGCCGGCAAGCTGGTGGCCGCGCTGGCCGTCGTCTCCGGCATCGGCGCGCTGAACGGCTGGACGCTGGTCACCACCGAGGTGGCACGCGCCGCGGCCAACGACGGCCTGTTCCCGCGCGCGTTCGCCTGGGCCGACCGCAAGGACACCGCGTGGTTCGGCATCGTGATGGCGGCGCTGCTGCCCTCGCTGCTGATGCTGTGGGCCTACACCACCAAGACCGGGCTGACGGTCTTCACCGACCTGGTGGACCTGACCGTGGTCACCGTGGCCATCCCCTACCTGTTCTCGGCCTGCGCGCAGCTGGCCTACCTGGTGTCCAAGCGCCGCCGGGTGCAGGGCTGGCCGCTGGCCAGGGACCTGTCCATCGCCGGGGCCGGCGTGCTGTTCTCCATGTGGGTCACGTTCGCGGCCGGTTACCAGTCGGTCTACCAGGCCCTGATCCTGGTGCTCGCCGGGGTCGTCCTGTACGCCTTCCTCAAGGCCCACCGGGAGAACACCGGCCAGGTGACCACCGGAACGGAGAACTGACATGACCTTCAACGTCGCCTCAGAAACCGGCCAGCTCCGCCAGGTCATCGTGCACCGGCCCGGCCTGGAACTGTCCCGGCTGACCCCGCGGAACGTCGGCGAGCTGCTGTTCGACGACGTGATGTGGGCCAAGAAGGCCAAGGAAGAGCACGACGCTTTCGCCGAGGCCCTCCGCGAGAAGGGCGTGCGGGTCCACTACTTCGGGCAGCTCCTGGGCGAGACCCTCGAGCTGCCCGAGGGCCGGGCCTTCGTCCTGGACCGCATCTGCACGCCGGAGCTGCTCGGACCCAACCTGGTCCAGCCGCTGCGCAAGCTCTTCGAGGACCTCGACGGCCCGGCGCTGGCCGAGTTCTGCGTCGGCGGGGTACTCAAGGCGGACCTGCATCCGGCCCGGGCGCACAGCCTGAAGTGGGACATGCTGCAGGCCGACGACTTCGTGCTGCCGCCGCTGCCCAACCACCTGTTCCAGCGGGACAACTCGTGCTGGATCTACCGGGGCGTCTCGGTCAACCCCATGGCCAAGCCCGCCCGCCAGCGCGAGAGGTTGCACAGCCGTGCCATCTACCGTTTCCACCCGATGTTCGCCACCGCGGACTTCGCCAGGTACTACGGCGACGACGACGCCAGCCACCTGCCCGCCACCGTCGAGGGCGGCGACGTACACGTGCTCGGGCACGGCGCGGTGATGATCGGCATGGGCGAGCGGTCCACGCCGATGGCCGTCGAGTTGCTGGCCCAGGCCCTGTTCCGGGCCGGGCAGGCCAGCACGGTCATCGCGGTAGAGCTGCCGGCCGCGCGCGCCATGATGCACCTGGATACGGTGCTGACCATGATCGACCGCGACACCTTCGTCCAGTACCCCTACCTGGACCGGCAGCTGCGGTCCTGGACGCTGACCCCGGACGAGACCGGCCGGGCGGTGGCGGTGACCCGCAACGACGACCTGTGGGACACGGTCGCGGACGTGCTCGGGGTGCCCAAGGTGACCGTGCTGAGCACGGACGAGGACATCCGGGCGGCCGAACGGGAGCAGTGGGACGACGGGACCAACTATCTCGCCGTGGCCCCGGGCGTCATATTCGGGTACGAGCGCAACGTCGCGACCAACACCATGCTGCGCAAGCACGGCATCGAGGTGGTCACCATCGAAGGCAGCGAGCTGTGCCGCGGCCGCGGCGGGCCGCGGTGCATGACGTGCCCGATCGAGCGGGATCCGGCCTGAGGAGGAACGTGCCATGAACCTGCGAGGACGCAGCCTGCTCAAGGAGACCGACCTGGCGGCCGGGGAGTTCATCTACCTGATCGACCTGGGCGGGCAGCTGAGGATGGAGAAGCACATGGGCCAGCGCTTCAGCCGGCTGGCCGGCCGCAACATCGCGCTCATCTTCGAGAAGACCTCCACCCGGACCCGTTCGGCCTTCGAGGTGGCCGCGCACGACGAGGGTGCCCATGTCACCTACCTCGGGCCGGACGATTCACAGCTGGGCCGCAAGGAGTCGATGAAGGACACCGCCCGGGTGCTCGGCCGGATGTTCGACGGGATCGAATACCGCGGATCCGCACAGCAGACGGTGGAGACGCTCGGGGCCTACGCCGGGGTGCCGGTGTGGAACGGGCTCACCGACGACTGGCATCCCACCCAGATGCTGGCCGACATCTTCACCATGCGTGATCACGCCCGTAAGCCGCTGGCCGAGGTCAGCTACTGCTACCTCGGCGACGGCCGGAACAACACGGCGAACTCGCTGCTGGTGACCGGCGCGCTGCTCGGCATGGACGTGCGGATCTGCGCGCCCGGGCCGCTGCTGCCCTCGGCGGCGGTGCGGGGCATCGCCACCGAGCTCGCGGCCGGCTCGGGCGCCCGGCTCACCGTGACCTCGGACCTGCCGGCGGCGGTGGCGGGCGCGGACTACCTGTACACGGACGTCTGGCTGTCCATGGGCGAGCCGGCCGGCGAGTGGGACCAGCGCATCGACCTGCTGCTGCCCTACCAGGTGAACCAGGATCTCATGGCGGCCACCGGGAACCCGGCGGTGAAGTTCATGCACTGCCTGCCGGCCCTGCACAACCGAGACACGGAGATCGGGCAGCAGCTGTACGACAAGCGCGGGCTTGAGGCCCTGGAGGTGACCGAGGAGGTCTTCGAATCACCCGCCTCGATCGTGTTCGACCAGGCGGAAAACCGGCTGCACACCATCAAGGCCGTCATGGTGGCCACCGCCGGGGACGTCGTATGAGGATCGTCGCCGCGCTCGGCGGCAACGCCCTGCTCGAGCGCGGCGAATCGCCGGAGTCGGCCATCCAGGAGGCCCACATCGTCAGGGCCGTGCGGGCGCTGGCGCCGCTGGCGGCCGATCACGACCTGGTGATCACCCACGGCAACGGCCCGCAGGTCGGGATGCTGGCGCTGGAAAGCGCCCACGACCCGGCCATCTCCCGGCCCTATCCGTTCGACGTGCTGGGCGCGCAGACCCAGGGCATGATCGGCTACTGGCTGGTCCAGGCCCTGCAGAACGCTCTGCCCGGCCGCCAGGTGGCCTGCCTGGTCAGCCGGACCCTGGTCCGGGCGGACGACCCGGCATTCGCGCACCCGTCCAAGTTCGTCGGCCCGGTGTACGACGAGCGGCAGGCCCGCGCGCTGGCCGCGAGCCAGCACTGGGAAGTCCGGCAGGACGGCAGCCGGTGGCGCCGGGTGGTGCCCTCCCCCGAGCCGGCCGAACTGCTTGACCTGCCCGCCATCCGGATCCTGCTGGACGGGGCGGCGATCGTGGTGTGCGCCGGCGGCGGAGGCGTACCGGTCGTGGCAGAAAACGGCACCCGGCGCACCCACGGCGTGGAAGCGGTCGTGGACAAGGACCTGACCGCTTCCCTGCTGGCCCGTCAGCTGCACGCGGACGCGCTGTTGCTGCTCACCGACGTGGCGGCGGTCGCCGATGGCTACGGCACCGCGCAGGCCCGGCCGATCCGCCGGGCCACGCCCGCCGAGCTCCGGGCCCGGTCCTTCCCGGCCGGGTCGATGGGCCCCAAGATCGACGCGGTGTGTCGTTTCGTCGAGGCGACAGGAAATCCTGCAGGCATCGGGCAGCTCTGCGACGCCCGGGCGCTGCTCACCGGGGCGGCCGGGACCCTCATCACCCGGTAGCGCACGGTCGTGCCGCCCGCGTGGCGCCGGCGCCGTCACGGCACACCCGGGCGGAGGTCAGGGAAGGATCAGCGAGCGGACGTCAGGGCGATGGGACGACGGCGACCGGACCGTGCGCATGGTTCAGGACGGCGTGCCTGACCGACCCGGGGCCTTGCAGCCCGGGATGCTTGGCGTGCCTGCCGATGACCACCAGGTCGGCGCGGGCGGACAAGCCGACCAGCGCCCGGCCCGGATGACCGTGCACGACATCCTGGCTGACCGTTACGTCCGGGTACTTGGCCCGCCACTCGTTCAGCAGTGCCTCGAGCTGCCGGGCCGCTTCCACTTCGAGGTCATGCGGGCCGGCCGCGGTGAACGTATCTCCGGCCCGGGAGATGTCGGTTTGCGGCGTCTGCCAGGCGTGGATGGCCAGCAGGCTGGCCTGGCGCAGGCCTGCCTCCTCGAACGCGAAGGTGAGCGAGTCCGCGCAGTGGTCCAGGTCGCCGATGCCGACGCCGACCTGCCGGTGGGTGGCCGGGGTCTCGTCGCGCACCACCACGACCGGGCAGGACGCGTGGTTGGCGGCGTACCGGCTGATCGAGCCGAGCACCATCGCGGTGAAGGCGCCGACACCGCGGGAGCCGAGGACCAGCATCAGCGCACCTGTCCCGCTCTCGGTGATGGCCTGGGCCGGCTGCCCGGTCAGCTGGTCGGCGTCGATCAGCACGCCGGGGGCCATCTTGGCGGCCCGCTCGGCCGCCGCGGCCAGCGCCCGGTCACGGTCCTTGAGCAGGGTGTCGGTCACGGTGTCGTAGCCGGTCGGGCCGGCCCGCGAGACCATCCGGGGCAGGAGCGACGCGGCGGACACGATCCGCAGCGGGGCACCGCGGAGCACAGCCTCCCTGGCGGCCCAGTCGACCGCCCGCA
>JBKQQQ010001061.1:0-8222 GCA_052144275.1 Streptosporangiaceae bacterium | reverse complement strand
CCCCCCCAACCCCGGCTGCGGGGAACCTCGACGAGGATCCGTCGAGGTTCCCCAGGTCAGCTGATCCCAGCCGCGGCGCAGGTGCTCGCACCCGCGATCGCGCAGATCTCCGCTGCCGTGTCGAACTTGTCTGCCACCACTGTCGATTCCATGTTGGCCTTGGTCACCCACACCGGGGTTAGCAGGGACGCCGGCTCGGTGATGCTCGAGTTGGCCGGGTCGACGGTTGTACCGTTCAGCAGAGCCGGCGGCGGCGTGGCGCCGGCCAGCAGGATCGTGGCCAGGGACACGGCGTCCTGGGCCTCCTTGTAGACGGCCTTGTACACGGAGCCGCACTGGTAGCCCTCGAGGATCCAGGCCATGCCCTGGGCCGTGGCGTCCTGCCCGGTGGTCGGCACCGACAGGGGCTTGACCCCGGCCGTCTTGAGGTCAGTGATCACCGCGTTGGCGAGCCCGTCATTGGCCTCGATAGTGGCGTTGATCGACGGGTGAGCGGTGAACTCCTGCTGGAAGATGGTGCCGCCCTTGGTGTTGTCCCACGCAGGGGCGAAGTTCTCCCCGACCAGCGAGTAGCCGAGGCTGTTGGTCGTCCCGGCGGCGACTGTCTTGGCCGACTGGCCCCAGACCACACCGTTGTAACCCGAGGCAAAGGAGATGGCGTTGGGGTCGGTGTCCTCGCCGCCATTCAGGACGAAGACCTTGGGGCTCTTGATCCCCCAGGACTTAACGCACGCCTCGAAGCCCGCGCCGATCAGCTGACCCACGTGCTGGTTGTTGAAGCTGACGTAGTAAGTGTTCGAGCCCTGGAACGTGGCGCGGTCGTAGCTGATCAGGGTGACGCCCTTGGACTCGGCAAGCTTCGCGACCGCCACGCCAGTCGGGGCATCGAGCGGGTCCACGATCAGGACCTTGGCACCCAGGTTGATGTCGGCGGTGGCGTAGCTCAGTTCTGTCGAATCGCTTCCCTGCGCGTTCTGGATCCGGTACTCCGCCGAGGTATATCCCGCGTCGGTGAAGGCTTGCTTCAGGTACGGCGCGTCGAAGTCAACGTACCGCGTCGACGATGTGGTGTCGGGCAGGATCACCCCCACCTGCAGGCTGTTGGCTCCCTTGGTCGCGGCCGCGGTCAGCGCCTTGAACAGGGACATCGTCGGCGCGATGTTAACGGTGTAGGAGTTGATGCTCACCGCTGGAACCGTGCTCGAGCCACTTGTCGCCGACGACGAGGCCGGCGAGGACGCCGGAGCAGACGAGCTCGACGAGGACGAACAGCCCGCAGCCGTCAGGGCAAGGGCCGCTGCCAGAGCCACCCAGCCCAGTCGAGGGAAGCGTCGGAACGTGCCGTCGCCGTGCGAACGGGAGTCCCGGCCTCCCTTATTTCTGTCACCCAGTGTCATTCCCCATACCCCTTTCGGGTGAAGGCATCCGAATAAGCCTGCCTGGATGTAGCGGCGCCCAGTGAGGCCGTCGCACGTCAGCAGGTCGCCCGCGCGTACCGTTTATAAGACCCTAGAACGCCAGGAATTAACGTGACCTTAACATCTGCGGCGCGCCGTGAAGATACCGTGAACGCGCCATCTTCTTCGTGTTCGAATTGATTTGCATTTGTCACTCTGGCGTTATCGGCAGGTGCTTCCGGGGATTACCCGGGATTACCTGGGGGCCAGCCGGTAGCCGGCCCGCGGCTGGGTGAGGATGAGCGGCGCGCTCTCCTCCGCCTCGAGCTTGGCCCGCAGCCGCCGCACGTACACGCGCAGGTACTCGGTTTCGGTCTCGTAGCCGTGACCCCACACCCGGCGCAGCAGGTGGGCGTGGGTGAGCAGCTTGCCCTGGTTGACGGCCAGCTCGCGCAGCAGGGCGAACTCGGTCGGCGTCAGGTGCACCGGCTGCCCGTTGCGCCGCACCTGCTGCAGGGCCAGGTCGATCACGATGTCACCCACCACGATGGCCGGCGGCGCCTGCGGCTCGATGGGCGCCGCCAGCCGGGTGCGGCGCAGCGTCGCGGTGATGCGGGCCAGCAGTTCCTCGATGCTGAACGGCTTGGTCATGTAGTCGTCCGCACCCATGTGCAGCGCGGTCACCTTGTCCCGCTCGCCGCCGCGGGCCGAGACGACGATGATGGCGACCGGCGAGCGCTCCCGGATCTGCCGGCACAGCTCGAAGCCGTCCGCCTCGGGCAACATCAGGTCGAGCAGCACGATGTCCGGATCCTCGGTCTCGAGCAACTGGAGGGCGCGCATGCCGTCCACCGACACGATGGTGTCGAACCCGCGCACGGCCAGGTTGGACCGGATCAGGTCCACGATATTCGGGTCGTCCTCCACCACCAGGGCACAGGTCTTGCGGGCGTCCTCAGTCATCGTCGGTATCACTGCCGTCCCTTCCGATCACTTGAGCCCCTGGGCCTCTTCCGGTACCGGCAGGTGCGCCGGCGTCGGCACCGTCAGTTCCGGTTATTCCGCGGAACGGTCCGGCCATCCTGCCGCCGTCACCGGTCTCCGCCTCCACGGGCAGGCACACCCGGAAGCAGGTGCCCTTGGGCAGCGGGACCAGCTCGATCCGGCCGCCGTGCGCCTGCACGATGCCCCTGGCGATGGACAGCCCGAGCCCGGCATCCACGCTCTTGCGGCTGCCGTTGGCCGATCTGCTGGCGGGGCCGTTGTGTGAGCCGTCGGCCGAAGCGTTGGCGGGAGCGCCGCTGGAGGCGCTGGCCGGACGCGGACGGCGGGCGGCCTCGAACGGCGCCGTCATGAGTTCCGGCGGCATGCCGCTGCCGTCGTCCAGCACGCTGATCACGACCTCCGATGCCGCGTGATCCGTGGTGAGCTGCCCTGCCGTGACAGACTCGGCCGTCACCCGTACCTGGGTGCCGGGCGGGTTGTGGCCGAACGCGTTGTTCAGCAGGTTCACGAAGACCTGTTCCAGCCGGTCGTGGTCGGCCCACACCACGGGCAGGCTGGGATCGCACGTCAGCGAGACCGACGCCGCGCTGGCCGGCGGCAGGCAGTCGATCGCCGCCTCGACCACCAGCCGGATGTCGCACCAGTCCCACTGCAGGCGCATGGTGCCCGACTCGATGGCGGAGAAGTCAAGCAGGTCGTCGACCAGACGACCGAGGCGGGCCGACTCCACGGCGATCCGGTCCAGGAAGCGCTGCTGGGACTCGCGATCCCAGGTCACGTCGGGCTGCATCAGGCTGGACGCGTAACCCCTGATCGCGGTCAGCGGGGTGCGCAGCTCGTGGCTCAGCCGGGACAGGAAACCGCGCTGCAGTTCCCGCGACCGCCGCAGGGCGGCCGCCTCCTGGTGGGCGTGACCGGCCTCCTCACGTTCCAGCGCCAGCCGGAGCGAGTGCGCCGCGTCCTCCAGCAGCGCGGTCTCCTCCTTGGTCGGCGGCACCCGCCGCCAGCTGGCCAGCAGCACGGTGAGGCCGCCCGCCGCCACGAACGCCACCGCCCGCACACGCTGCCTGCGGCTGCTGTACAGCTGCCGGGCCACCCCGTCCGGGCGCGTGCTGGACAGCGCGGTCTCGGCCATGTCGCGCATCGACGCGCTGGCCGACGCCTCGTCCGTGCCGAACGGGCCGGCGAACGCGCGCCAGCAGGCAGGCTGGCCGGGCGGCTGGGTGATCAGCGCGAACTCGTCGGCCTGCAGGCCGCGGCGCAGCGACTGGGCCGCGATGGCGAGTCCCTCGCTGGCCGGGACCATCCCGGCCAGCGTCTCCAGCATCTCCCGGATCGTCTCTAGCACGCGGTTCCTGGTCGTCACCTGGTCGAGCAGCCGGTCGCGCTCGATGGCGTTGGCCGCGTAACCCGCGTAGACGGTGACCAGGGCGAGCTCGTCCTGCTGCGGCGCGCCGTGTTCGGCGCGGAACACCGTGATGACGCCGCTGAGCCCGCTCGGCCCGTACACCGGGACCGACCACGAGCTGGCCACCTTGGTCGTCTTGGCCAGGTCGCGGAAGCTGCGCCAGGCCGCCCCGACCCGGACGTTGTCGGCGATGATGGGCCGCTCATCCGCCGCGGCCAGGCCCACCGGGCCGCCGGTCGGCCCGAACGGCAGCTTGGCCCACGGGTCGAGCTGCCCGGGCCGGAACCCCAGCGACGCGGCGCAGTACAGGGTCCGGTCGGTCACCAGGTGGATGCACAGCCGCTCGCTGCCCAGGGCCGAACCGAGCGCGGACAAGATCAGCGGCAGGCTGGAGGACGGGTCGGCGGACACCAGGCGGTCGGTGAGCCCGTGCAGCCTGGTGAGCTGATGCCGGGCGGAGGCATTGACCCGCTGACCGGAGATCAGCGCTACCACGTCGTCGGGATGCGTATCGGCGGTCCGCAGGTCCGCCACGATCCGGCCCTGCCGCAGCACCACGATGCGGTCGGCCAGCCCGAACATCTGGTCGATGTCGTGGCAGGCCAGCAAGATCGTGGTGCCCTGGCCGCGCAGCCCCATGATCAGCTCTTCGACCTGCGCGGCTTCCTTCACGCCGAGCGAGGCGGTGGGTTCGTCGAGCGCCAGCAGCCGCGGCTTGCGGCCCATTGCGCGGGCCACCGCGACCAGCTGCCGCTGCGCGCCGGACAGTGAGCCGACGTTGCGCGTGGTGTCTTTGAGCGGGATCTGCAGCGAGGTCAGCAGCGACGCGGCGGCGGTGTGAAAGCGGGTCTCCGACCACAGCAGCCGCTTCGGCTCCCGGCCGAGCATGATATTGGCCGCGATGTCCAGGTTGTCGCACAGGGCCAGGTCCTGCCAGACCACCGCGATCCCCAGCTTGACCGCCGCGGCCTGGTCGGCCGTCACGCGCCGACCCGCGAAGTACACCTCCCCGCTGGCCGGGACCACCTCCCCGGCGATGCAGCGGACCAGGGTGGTCTTGCCCGCGCCGTTCTCGCCGGCCAGGGCGACGAGCTCACCGGTCCGCACGCTCAGGTTGACGTCTTCCAGGGCGCGCAGGCGCCCGTAGCTGACGCCCAGCCCCGATACGGTCAGCAGCGGCCCGGCTTCGGCGCGGCTCGCGCCGGCCCGGGCCGCCTCGGAGCGAGGGGCCGCTTCGGCCGCCGCCACAGAACCGGTCATTCCGTCATTGTGTGGCCTCAGCCGCGTGCTTGGCCACACGGCGCATCGACCACATCGACCTGACCAGCTACTTTCACGAAGAACATTCTGGCAGCAATCGGACGCCGAGGCCGAATCGGGCGTCTGGTGCCGGTCGATGGCCGGTTGGGCAAGCTAGAACTGGTACGTCGGCGCCATCGACCCGGACCTTCCGGGTCCTGGGGCACGCACCACGTTCCGTTCGGACAAATGAGAGGAGAGGGCCGTGCTGGTCGCGTTTTCGATCACGCCGCTCGGGGTCGGCGAGGGGGTCGCCGAAGAGGTGGCCGAGGCGGTCCGGGTGGTGCGGGAGAGCGGGCTGCCGAACCAGACCGACGCCATGTTCACCACCATCGAAGGCGACTGGGACGAATCCATGGCCGTGGTCAAGCGGGCCGTGGACGCCGTCGCGGCCCGGGCGCCGCGGGTCAGCCTGGTACTCAAGGCGGACATCAGGCCGGGCGTGACCGGCGCGCTCACCGCCAAGGTCGAGGCCGTGGAGCGCTACCTCCAGGCCTGACCGCACCGGGGCGGAACCAAGGCGAGCGGTACCGGACAGGCTAGCGGCACCACGCCAACCCCGGCGCCGCGCCAACCCGGCGCTACGCAACCCCGGGTACCGGACTGCAGGACGCCGGGCTAGCGGACGCCTGCGAGCCGGAGCAGGGCGGCGGTGGCCGCGGCGGCGATCACGACGACTAGGAACGGGGCCTTGCGCCAGGCCAGGACGCCGCCGACCAGGACTCCGGTCGGACGGGCGAAACCGGAGAAGCCGTGGCCTTCGGTCAGGGCGGTGATGGCTACCAGGGCCGCCAGCAAGATCACGGCGGCGGCCTCGAGCAGCTTCGCGGCCCGCGGCGGGAAGCTGATCCGCGCCCGCAACAGCTGGCCGGACAGCCGGAAGGCGTATGTTCCGGCGGCCAGGGTGGCCATGCCGGCCACGACTAGCGTGGTGTCCTTCACCGGGCCCCCACTGATTGCTCACCGGATTTCCCGTCGGCGTCCGGGGAGGCTTTGGCCTCCGGGGTAGCGCCAGCCTCCGGGGTCGGACCGGACTCCGGGGTCGGACCGGACTCCGGAGTCACGCCGGATGGCCGCTGCCGGAGCAGCGGGAGGATCGCCGCCAGGGCGAGCAGCACGGGCAGCCCGGCGGGCAGGAACGGCGCGGCGGCCAGCGCGATGGCCGCCCCGGCCAGCGCGGCGCGGAGCGTCATCCGCTCCCGCAGGTCCGGGATGATCAGGGCCAGGATCACCGCCGGGAACATCGCGTCTAGGCCGAACGCGCCGGTGTCATGCACCGCAGACCCGATTAGCGCCCCCAGGACGGCGCCGCCGGGCCAGCAGATCAGCACGCCGAGGCCGCAGGCCCAGTAGGCGGCTCGCTTACCCGGGAGATCGTCCTGGGCCAAGGCGAAAACCACGCTCTCATCGTTCATCACGTGCGTGCCGACGATCCGCCGCCAGCCCCGGCCGGTCACCTCGGGCCCCGTGATGTCGGGCCCCGTGATGTCGGGCCCCGTGATGTCGGGCAGGGCCAGGCCGTACGGCAGGTGACGGGCGTTCACCAGGAGGCCGGCCAGCGCCGCCGCGATGGGGTTGCCGCCCGCCGCGACGATCCCGATGAACAGGAACTCCGAGGCACCGGCCAGCACGAGCACGCTCTGCGCGGCGGGCACCCACAGCGGGAAGCCGGAGGCGACCGCGGTGGCCCCGTAGGACAGGCCGATGAACAAGACGGCCAGGCAGGTAACCGCGATGTCGCGAAGCACATCGCGTCCTAGAGTTCTCCCTATCGAACTCATGGAGCTTATTCTGAACACCAACCCGTCGTTCGTCAAAACGAACGGATGAACTTATATGACGAACACTGTGCCCGCCGGACAACCTGCCGGATCGCCTGCCGGGCAGGCGAAGGCGCCGCTGGAGCTCATCGCGGCCTCGCTGCGCCGGGAGCGCCGCCGGTCCGGGCTCTCGCTCACCGAGGTCGCCCGCCGGGCCGGGATCGCCAAGTCCACCCTCTCCCAGCTGGAGTCGGGCACCGGCAACCCCAGCCTGGAGACGCTGTGGGCCATCTGCGTCGCGCTGGACGCGCCGTTCTCCCGGCTGCTCGACCCGCCCCAGCCGCACATCCTGCTGATCCGGGCCGACGAGGGCCCCACGGTCGCCGCGGCCGAAGCCGACTACCAGGCCACGCTGCTCGCCGCCTGCCCGCCCGGGGCGCGCCGCGACGTCTACCGCATCCAGGCCGAGCCCGGGCACGCGCGCGCGTCCGAGCCGCACATGCCCGGCGTGGTCGAGCACGTGGTGATCGGCGCCGGCCGCGCCCTGGTCGGGGTGGCCAGCGAGCCGACCGAACTCGGCCCGGGCGACTACCTCCGCTACCCGGGCGACGTGCCGCACGTGTTCGAGGCGCTGGAACCCCGGACCCAGGCCGTGCTCGTCTCGGAGCACACCTAGGCTTCGGCCGGAACCTGCTCGATGAGGGCGGCCAGGCCCGCTTCGTCGAGCAGGTCGGCGGGGCGGACGGTCTGGTCGTGGGCGACGTAGTGGAACGCCGCCCGGACCGCTGTCACCGGCACCCCCGCCAGCGCCGCCCAGGCCAGGCGGTAGGCGGCGAGCTGGACGGAAACCGCATGCCGTTCGGCCTCGGACCTGGGCGGCTGGCCGGTCTTCCAGTCGACGACGTCGTAGCCGCCGCCGGGCGCGTCGGCGAACACCGCGTCGATCCGGCCGCGGACCAGCCGGTCGCCGACCAGCGTCTCGAACGGCACCTCGACCGCCTGCGGCCAGCGATCCGCCCACTCGCTGTGCTCGAACCGGGACCTGAGCTCGGCGAGATCCCCTCCCGCGGGCGTCTCGTCGTCGTCCGGCCCGAACAGGTCGCTGTCGTCGATGAGCAGCTGCTGGCCGTACCGCCGCTCCAGCCACTGGTGGAACGCCGTGCCCCGGCGCGCCTGCCTGGCCGGCGGCCGCGGCATGGGCCTGCGGACCTGCCGCGCGAGCTCGGCCGGGTCCCGGGCCAGCGACACCAGCGACGACACCGAGAGCCGGGCGGGCAGCGTCACCTGGGTCGCGCCGTCGCCCCGGCGCTGCGCCCGCTCGGCCAGCAGCAGCCCGGCGTCCCGGTCCCAGGC
>JBKQQQ010001060.1:0-20264 GCA_052144275.1 Streptosporangiaceae bacterium | reverse complement strand
CCCGGGCCCTGGCCTTGACGTCGGCCTTGGCGGCCAGTTCATCCACGGTCTCCCCGAGACGCTCTCGGGTCCGTTCGATCTCCTGCTGAATGTCCGGTGCGGTCATCGGTGCGCCCTTTCGTTGATTTCCCCCATATCGGCCTTGACGCCGGCGACGGCTTGCTCGGGCACCGGGGGCGATGATCGCGCACGCTAGCAGGCAGCGCACGCCGTAGAAAGCCACCACGCCGCTGCGCCCGAACAACCCGGCGCGGGTGCTGGAACGGTCCATGGGAGCTGCCCTTCATTTCCGGCTGAGCCCGGTGCGCTACCCGCGCTTGAGCGGGTCTAACGCGGGGTACGGAAATGGGTAGTCATGGCCAGCGCCACCGCGCGGTACCGGATGCCTTCCTGCCTCGGGGAACCTGTACCATTGCGGACGAAGGCGTCATACTTGACACTACGTAGTCCCTACGTGGAGGTCACACCTCTTGGCGAGCAAGGCCCACCGCGTCACGAAGGGCCTCGTCGGGGGTTGTGCACTACTCCTCGGGGTCATGCTCTCCGGATGCGCAGCGCCGCAGTACACCTATGTGGCTAACAGCGGCGAGAGCACGTACTTCAAGGTCCCCGCTGGCTGGCACAAGATCAGTGACTCCTCGCTTTCCTCCGAGCTGAGGGCGGAAACGGGCAGCTCCGGCGGAGGATGGACGGTCGCGTACGAGGCCGGCCGCAAGCCCACGGCGGGCGACTTCCTGTCCTTCGGCACCGCCCAGCCGTTCGTGTTCGCCGAGGTCGGCCAGCTGAACTCCACTGCCAGTAGTGAGCTGTCCTACGACACGCTGCGTGACTTCTTCCTGCCGGTCACCTCCACCGCGAGGCAGAACGCGGCCGCGCAGGGGTTCCCGCTTACCGGCTTCAAGCAGATCCGCGATCAGGTGCTCACGCCCGGCCAGGGCGTGCACGGGGTCCGGGAAACCTTCGACTACACCTATACCGGCGGCATCACCGACACGTTCGACGAGGTCGCCCTGACCAACGCCGATCAGACCGTCGTCTACCTCCTCGTGCTGCACTGCACAACCAGCTGTTACAGCAACGACCAGACCGAGATCAACGACGTGATGTCGTCGTTTACCATCAGGAGCCCGTGATGGACAAGGCCCAGGCCTCCGGGGATGTCATCTTCCAAGGACCCCCGGGGGAACCGCCGCCACCGCGCAGCGGGCGGCCGAGGGACGAGGACCGGCTGACCCGTAAGCCGCTCACGTTCTGGGACAGGATCAAGTTCCTGCTCCTGCTCGTCCTCCTCTGGTTCGTGCTGGTCTGGTCGGCCATGGCCAACGATCCGCTGGTCGGGTTCTCCGACGCGATGCGGATCGAGTCGCGCGCGGCCTGGTGGGTGTTCCTCCTGCTCGGCCTCGAGGTGCTCCGGCAGCTCCACTTCTTCATCAGCGAGCACTCGGCCGGCTACCACCGGTTCTGGACCGAGAGGGTGTTCGGCGGGTTCGAGCGGGCCACCCACCGGCGGATCTCCGACTGGTCCCGGTTCCGCATCTGGCGGATGGTGACCTGGGTGGTGTGGATCGCCATCATCGCCATCGTGATCGGCAAGATCATCCACACCACGCCGATCCTGGCCCTGCTCCGCGCCCCTCAGCTGCTCTGG
Organism: Streptosporangiaceae bacterium; assembly: GCA_052144275.1. Taxonomy (GTDB): domain Bacteria; phylum Actinomycetota; class Actinomycetes; order Streptosporangiales; family Streptosporangiaceae; genus Palsa-504. The sequence goes on along the minus strand of JBKQQQ010001060.1, from coordinate 18,616 downwards.
CACGTACTGCCCTTCGTGCTGCAGATCGTATTCACGCTCATGTTCGTCGTGCTCCAGTTCGTCGCCCTCTTCTGGTTCATGTCCCGCGGCGGGGTCGACGTGTACTACCCCGACGACATCAAGACCCGGTTCTCCGACGTCTGGGGCCAGGACCACGTGCTCGAGCGGGTCAAGGAGAACATCATCTTCCTTGAGCACCCCGAGCTAGTCGAGGAGCGAGGCGGCTACGTGCCGGGTGGCCTGCTGCTGTGGGGGCCGCCGGGCACCGGCAAGACGCTGATGGCCGAGGCGGTGGCCGGCGAGACCGGGCGGCCGTACGTGTTCGTCGACCCCGGCGCGTTCATCAACATGTTCATGGGCGTCGGCATCCTCAAGGTCAAGTCGCTCTTCCGCAAGCTCCGGCGGCTCGCGCTGCGCTACGGCGGAGTGATCGTCTTCTTCGACGAGGCCGACTCCCTGGGCAACCGCGGCATGACGACCCAGGGCGCCCCCGGCCAGCAGCGCTCCGGTGCCGCCTTCGCTCCGGCCGGCTGCCACGGATTTTCTTATCTGTCGAACGACACGCAGTGGATGCTGGCCAAGAACGCGATGGAATCCGCGATCGGCGAGCCGGACGCCCGGCGGAACAAGCAGATGATCGGCGGGATGATGAACGGGGGCGGCGGCGGCGGCATGGGCACGCTGCAGGCGCTGCTCACCGAGCTGTCCGGGCTGAAGAAGCCGCGCGGCTTCGTCAACCGCTACGTCCGGCGGGTCTTCGGCATGCGGCCGAAGCCGCCGCCCAAGTACCGGATCCTCGTCATGATGGCGACCAACATGCCCACGGCGCTGGACGAGGCGCTGCTGCGCCCCGGCCGGATCGACCGCATCTACAAGGTCGGTTACCCGTCCAAGGCCGGCCGGATCCGCACCTATGAGGGATATTTCTCCAAGGTTCAGCATGAGCTGACCGGGGAGCAGGTCGACAAGCTCGCCACCATCACGCCCTACGCCACCGGCGCCACCATCAAGGACCTGGTCAACGAGGCCCTGATCACCGCGATCAGGAACGGCCGCGACGTGATCACCTGGCCGGACGTGATCAAGGCCAAGCAGCTCAAGGAACTCGGTCCGCCGGAGGACGTGGAGTACATCGAGCGCGAGCGGCACGCCGTCGCCGTGCACGAGGCCTGCCACGCCCTAGTCGCGTTCCGGTCCAGGCAGCACATGGAGATCGACATCGCGACGATCGAGAAGGGCAGCGACTATCTCGGCATGGTGGCGAGCATCCCGCCTGAGGACCAGTTCACCCGGTGGCGCAGCGAGTACGAGGCCGACATCCTGGTGTCGCTGGCGTCGCTGGCCGGGGAACGGATGTTCTTCAGCGACGACAGCTCCTCCGGCGTGTCCGGGGACCTGGAGTCCGCCACCACGGTCGCCTCCTACATGGAGGGCTTCTGGGGCATGGGCACCACGGTGTCGTCGTACTCCACGGCCAAGCGGCTCGAGGTCGGCTCGCCGGGCGGCGGCCGGGGCGGCGCCCTGAAGAAGGGGCAGGACCCCGAGGCTCATGTCAGGAACGCGCTCGCGGACCGGATCGAGGACAAGCTGACCAGGCTGCTCGACCGGACCGAGCGGATTCTCCAGGAGAACAGGAACCAGGTGCTGGCCCTGGCGCACGCCCTGGAGACGTACAAGACGCTGAGCGGCGAGGATGTCGTCGCGGTCCTGGAGCACACGCGCGGCCCGCTGGTGGACGGCAGGCCGTACGCCGACGAGAGCTTCATGGCCGCGCTCAACGACTACCACCAGGCCGCGGCCCGCGCGCACCGCGAGCACAGCCAGGAACAGCTGAACATGCCGGCGCCGGCCGCGCTGCCCGCGGCCGTCCCGCCGTGGGCCGCCGGAGTGATCGTGGCCGACACCGACCCGTCTGGGCTGAACGGGCACAACGGCTCCGAGCCGTCCTAGGGCGATGCGCGCGGGCCTGCGGGCGCGGCAGCTGGTCAACCTGGCCAACGGGTCGACGCTGGCTGGCCTGGGCGTGGCCGCCCTCGGCGGCGCCCGGGTGGCCCGCGGCGCGGACGGGTTGTTCCTCGGCACCTCCTACCGGCTCCCGGTGCCGACCGCCCCGGCGTTCTGCCTGGGCAACGTGATCGTCACCAGGCTGGACGGGCTTGCTCCAGAGATCTTCCGGCATGAGGCGCGGCACGCCACCCAGTACGCCTGCTGCGGCGGCGTGCTGATGGTGCCCCTCTACCTCGCGGCGGCGGCCGTGTCCTGGGCACTGACCGGCGACTTCGGCGCCCGCAACGTGTTCGAGCGGCGGGCCGGGCTGGCCGACGGCGGCTATACCGACAAGCCCCTGCGGCCCAGCATCCGGCGGGCGAGCCTGCGGCGGGTCCGGGGGCGGTCAGCGGCTCAGGCCCGATAGCAGGCGCCGCCGGGAGTCGCCTTCCCTGGCCGGCTTCAGCCGGACGTGACGGATCGACCGCCAGCCCTTGCCGGTAAGCAGGAACTCCCCCGGCGCGGGCAGCGCGGCGATCCCGTTCATGATCGCCTGCGGCTGGCTCAGATGCCGTTCGGCGGCCGCGCGGGCGTTGACGATGTCGGTGACCTCGCCGCTGTCCGGGTCGATCCCGGCCAGGTAGTGCGTGCCCGCCACGTTGGCCCAGATCGTGCCCGCCGACCAGGCGAGATCGTTCAGGCCGAGCACCCGGCGGCCCGCGCAGCGGACTTGGATCACCTCTTGCGGGTCCAGGGTCCACGGCTCGCGCCGGACGAGTTCGCTGCTTCCGTCGCTGGTCACGACGTATCCGTCGGCGGCGCAGATGCCCCAGCCCTCGCGGTTGTATGGCACCTGGTCGATCAGCTCCAGCGTGCGGGCGTCCCAGCGCAGGGCGATGCGATCCTGCCAGGTCAGCTGCCAGATGACGTCGTCGAACCGGCAGATGCCCTCGCCGAACAGCTCGGCGGCCAGCGGCGCGCGCTGCTCCACCTCGCGGGCGCCCAGCTGGTACCGGGACAGCGCCGACTCCCCGTACAGTCCGGTGGACTCCCACACCATGCCGTCGTCGGCGATCAGCCCCTGGGTGAACCCCCGCCCGGGATGCGCGACCCGCCGGATGACCCCGGTCCGCCAGGTTCTCAGCGCAACCCTCGCTCTCGGCCTCGGCTGATCGCGCCCGCGCCGTTAGTCAGCCGGTCGCGCCGACGGCAAAGTTATAGCAGCCGTAGCCGACGTTGCGCAGGTGTACGAGCTCCACCTCGGGCCTGGCCAGCAGCTCCGCGATGATCTCCTCGGCCTGCTTGCCGTCCGCGGCGAGCAGGCCGCCGGCGATCCGGCCCTGCTTGTCGTAGGCCCTGACGACCTGCTGGCGGCCGGCCAGCTCCGGCGGGTACCGGTCCGGCGTCGGGTAGCCCGCGCAGCGACCGGCGTGGATGAAGACTGGTCCGCGTTCCGCGTAGGCGCCCGCCGTGCCCGGCGGCGTGTAGGCGATCAGCAGCAGCCTCTCCCCGGGCCGGGCCTCGCGCAAGCAGCACCGCAGCGGCGCCCCGCCGTCCCGGTGCACCTGCACCTCCAGCGGGTTCCCCGCCTCGTCCCGCCCGGCCGCCCGGATGGCATCCAGCTCCGCGGCCGGGATGGCCTGGTAGAGCAGGCTGTTCCCGTTAGCGGTCCCAGCCGTCCGCGCTGCCTCGGCCACCCCCGTTCCGCGTGTCGTATCCGGCGCCTCTGCTGCCTCTTTAACCTCAAAGGTGTGTGTCATGCCATCCAGCATGCCCGCCGTCCGCCGCCCTTACTGGCGGAAATCGGACATGACAGTTATGGCAGCAACATCGTGTGTAGTTACCCCCTCTACCGGGGGTAACTACACACGATCTTCGTCGAGCACCGGTTCGGGGCGGTTCAGGATGGCGTTGTAGACGGTGCTGGGGACGCGGAGGCGAGTGTCGCTGGTGTAGGCGGCGGTCAGGTCGGCGAACGTGGCGTCGGGGACGCGGGTGAGCTCGGCCAGCCGGTCGAAGAGCGCGTACTGCTCATCGCCGATGCTCTCATCCGGGGCGGGCATGGCGCCCCAGACGTCCCAGGGCAGCATCTCCATGTTGTTGAGCGCGGCCACGTCGCGCAGCAGGTTGGCGGCGATCCACCAGTAGCCAGCCTCGTTCATGAGGCTCAGCCCGAACTTGGCCGGGTCCGCGTCGCCGGCCCGGCACAGCCGCCACGCGTCGCCCGCGACCAGGAACCTGCCGCGCGGCACGTCCATCAGGTCGAAATCGACGTCGAACAGCGTGAGCTGGACGTCGTCGATCTGGAAATCGGCCAGCTTCCAGCCCTGCGCGGCCCGATCCCAGTACTCGCAGACCCAGTGGTCCTCGTACATGTCGGAGCCGAAATAGCCGCCGAACCCGCACCGCGCCCGGGCGGGCGTGCCCTGCGTGCGCAACATGGCGGCGGCGAGCACGGTGAAATGCCGGCAGTTGCCGGGCAGGCGGTTCGCGGGTTCCCGGGCGACGGTCAGCGGCCGGCTGTCCTCCGCCATCATCCGGCCGAGCAGCCCGGCCACGGGCCGGACGTGCATGCTGGCCCGGCGCTCCGGCGTCAGCGTGACCCCGTACGCGCCGGCGATGTGCTCGTGGATCAGCAGGCCGTGCGCCACCGCAGCGAGGTCGGCGATGCCGCGTGGCAGGTCGGCCAGCAGCGACTGGTACGTTCCCGGCGCGGTCATGACCGCAGGCTTCACGTAGTAACCGGTGGCAATGTCCTGGGCAGGCATGGGTCTCCTTCCGGCGGCGCTCCCCCGCAGGTTATGACGACCGGTCCCGGCCCGGATCATCGGTGGGGAGCGGTGCTGCAGGTCGCCCGGCGTCAGGAGGCGGTCCGGTTAGCGAGACCGCTGGATCTGGCTGAGGAACTCCAGGTTGGAGGCGGTGTCCCTGGTTTTGTCCAGGAGCAGTTCGAGGGCCTGCTGAGCGCCGAGGGCGCCGAGGGCGCGGCGCAGCTTGCCGACGGCCTGATACTCGTCGGGGGTCATCAGCAGCTCGTCGCGGCGGGTGCCGGAGGGCATCGCGTCGATCGCCGGGAAGATGCGCTTCTCGGCCAGCTCGCGGCGGAGCCGCAGCTCCATGTTCCCGGTGCCCTTGAACTCCTCGAACAGCACGTCGTCCAGCCGGGAGCCGGTGTCGACGAGCGCCGTGGACACGATGGTGAGCGAGCCGCCGTCTTCTACGTTGCGGGCGGCGCCGAGGAACTGGCGCGGCGGCTGCAGGGCGGAGGCCGCGACCCCGCCCGCCAGGGTCCTGCTGCTGGCCGGGGCGGCCAGGTTGTAGGCCCGGCCCAGCCGGGTGATGGAATCGAGCAGCACGACCACGTCGGCGCCCATCTCGACCAGGCGCTTGGCGCGTTCGATGGCCAGTTCGGCGACCCTGATGTGATCCTCGGCTTCCTGGTCGAATGTCGAGAAGATGACCTCGCCGCGGACCGACCGGCGCAGGTCGGTGACCTCTTCCGGCCGCTCGCCGACGAGCACCACCATGAGCGTGACTTCGGGGTGGCTGTTCGCGATCGCGGCCGCGATCGCCTGCAAGACCATCGTCTTGCCGGCCTTCGGCGGGGACACGATCAGACCCCGCTGGCCCTTGCCGATCGGGGCGACCAGGTCGATGATCCGCGCCGTCGCCGACGTGTTGCCGTCCTCCAGGCGCAGGCGCTGCTGGGGGTAGAGCGGGGTCAGGTCGTCGAAGTGCGGACGGCCCCGGGCGAATTCGGGCGACATCCCGTTGACGGTGTCGACCCGGACCAGCGGATTGAACGTGCCGCGCGCTGTCCCGTTGGCACGGGCGCCCTCGGAGCGCGGGGCGGTCTCGGAGCGCGGGGCGCTCCCGGAGCGCGGGGCGGCCTCGGAGCGCGCTGCGCCTTCGATCTGGTCGCCCTTCCTGAGCCCGTACTGCCGGATCTGCCCGGCTGAGACGTACACGTCGGCCGGGCCGCGCCGGTAGCCGGAGGTGCGCACGAAGGCGTGGCCATCCGCCATCTCGACGATGCCGGACACCGCGATAGCGGCGGGGGCCTGTTTAACTCCAGGCGGCGCCGCTGATTGAAGCATTGTTGCTGTCATGAATGAATTTCCTTTCAAGGAAGAAGTGAATGCGGGCCGTCCGCGCTGAATTCGCGCACGCCGGAAGAATGGCTGGCGCGAAGGCGGAGCTAACGCCCGTCCAGGTACCTGCTAGCCGGCACGGACGGCACCTGAGGTGCTCTAGCTGGGCGGAAGTGCCCTATCGGAAAGCGGAAAACGCCTGGAAATAGATTGGGAAAGACTCTCGTCACCGGCTCTACGTCGGCTCCCGGTGGATTCCCTGAGGCTGACGGAGCTACGATCCTGGCCGTTAGACCGGCCGTTCGCCCGCGATCGCGAGCACCACTTAAACTGTGACTATAACGCACAACAGCAGAGGGCGCCAGTTCATTCCGCCGCCGTGCGGCGCTGCGGCACGATCGTGTACTTCGGGTCCCTGGCCGAGGCCATGCCCGCCTCGAAGATCCCGAACCTGGTCATCGCCGAGGCCGCCACCAGCGACGCGCCGGCCAGTGCGGAAACGGCCCGGCTGCGCCGGCCGAGCACCGCGCCCGCCAGCGCGCCCGCGGTCAGGAACTCCGCGAGCCGGAGGATGGCGCCCGTCGTCCCGGTCTCGTACGGCTCCGCGAGGCTCTGCCCGGGGGACCGGGCGAGGCGGTCGACCAGCTGCCGCTTGGCGATGAGCTCGACCGCGGCGCCGAGGACGGCCAGGTTACGGGCGGGTTCCGCGTCGGCCGGGCGGGTCGCGAGCAGGCCGAGGCCGCCCGCCGCGCTGGCCGCCGAGCCGGCGAACACGTACGGCATCTCCCGGTAGCCCGCGTGCCAGGCCGGCACCGCCGTGTCGCAGATCAGCGCGGCGGTGTAGGTCGCGATGGCCGGGCCGAGCAGGCCCGCGCCGAGCGTGGCGGCGGTCCCGGCCTTCGGCAGGATCCCGGTCAGCTCGGACACGGCGGCGGCGCCCGCGACCGGACCGTACCCGGCCAGCAGCCAGGAGCCGACGCTCATCGGCGAACTCGGCTTGAAGACCCGCAGCATGTTCGCGAAACGCCCGGGACGACCCAGGTCATGGACGAGCGCGACGGCCGACAGGCTGATCGCGCCGAGGGCGCCGACCTTGGCCACCCGGGCCAGTTCGCGGTACCCGGACAGCTGAGAGCCTGCCGCCAGGACCGACGAGGCGCCCGCGAGGCCGCCGAGGAACAGGTACCCGGGCACGTCAGGCACCCGCCACACCGGCTCCTTGATCACCGGGCGGCCGTAGTAGGAGGTGAACGCGGCGTCGGGCACCATGGGCTGCTCGCCCCGGCGGCGATGCCGCCCTCCGGGGCGGACCGGAACGTTCACGTCGGGCCTCACCGTCGCCTGCCCAGGCCAAGCGCGACCGCCGTGGCGGCCAGCCCCGCCGCGGCGATGGCGACGTGTTTCCACATGTCCGGCAGGTCGCGGGTGGTGACGACCGGATCGGGCGGCAGGCCGTAGACCTCGGGCTCGTCGAGCAGCAGGAAGAACGCCCCGCCGCCGCCGATGCCATCCTCCGGATCGGCCAGGTACAGCCGCGCCTGGTCCTGCCCGGCCGCCTGCAGGTCCTCGACCCGCAGCCGGGCCCGCTCGCGCAGCTCATCGAGGACGCCGAACTGGATGGAGTCGGTCGGGCACGCCTTCGCGCAGGCCGGCTCCAGGCCGGCGCCCAGCCGGTCATAGCACAGCGTGCACTTGTGCGCCTGCCCGTCCTGCTCGCGCCGGTCGATCACGCCGAACGGGCAGGCCGGAACGCAGTAGCCGCAGCCGTTGCACACGTCGTCCTGGACCACCACCGTCCCGAACTCCGTGCGGAACAGCGCACCGGTCGGGCACACGTCCAGGCAGGCCGATTCCGTGCAGTGCTTGCACACGTCGCTGGCCATCAGCCAGCGCAGGCCCTCAGCGGCGCCGACGGCCACCGAGACGGGCTGCTCGATGAACGCTACGTGACGCCAGGTGGACGCGCCCAGGCCCACCGTGTTGTCGTACGACATCCCGGACAGGCTCAGCCCGTCCTCGGGCACCAGGTTCCACTCCTTGCAGGCCACCTCGCACGCTTTGCAGCCGATGCAGACCGAGGTGTCGGTGAAGAAGCCCATCCGCGGCGGGTGGTCGCGATGACCAGCCCGTCCGGCGGGGTCAGCGCTCATCGCGGACCTCCGTACCCGTCTCGGCGGTAATGCCCGCGCGGTCAGCGTACTCGCGCACCAGGCGGCGCAGCGCGGGGCCGCGCGGGCGGCGGCCCGGGCGGATGTCGCAGGCCATCGCCTTGACCTCCTGGATGTGCACGTTCGGGTCGAGGGACAGGTGCGCGAGCTCGTTCGCGGCATCGCCGGTGACCAGCCCGTTCGGTCCCCAGTGGTAGGGCAGCCCGACCTGATGCAGCACCCGCCCGCCGACCGCGAGCGGCGACAGCCGCGAGGTGACCAGCACCCGCGCCTCCACGGCGGTACGGGCCGTGATGATCGTCGCCCAGCCCATATGCTCAAGACCCCGCTCGGCAGCCAGCTCCGGCGAGATCTCGCAGAAGAATTCCGGCTGCAGCTCCGACAGGTAGGGCAGCGTCCGGGACATGCCGCCGGCGGTGTGATGCTCGGTCAGCCGGTACGTGGTCGCCACGTACGGGAAGACCGAGGAGCCAGGTTCGGCGCCGCTCGGCTGCAGGGGATTCTCCTTGTGCCTGATGATCTGCCTGATCGGGTTGCGCTGCTGGCCGTACAGCGGGTTGGCGAACGGCGACTCCTGGGGCTCGTAGTGCGCGGGCAGCGGCCCGTCGGCGAGCCCAGCCGGGGCGAACAGCCACGCCTTGCCGTCCGCCTGCATGATGAACGGGTCGATCCCGGAGATCGCGTCGACGCCAGTCGCGCCCTCGGCAGGCCGGTAGGAGGGCGGCCGGGTCGCCGGGAAGTCGGGCACGTCGTGCCCGGTCCACTGGCCGGCCTCGGCGTCCCACCACACCAGCGCCTTGCCCGGACTCCACGGCTTGCCCTCCAGGTCGGCCGAGGCCCGGTTGTACAGGATCCGCCGGTTGGCCGGCCAGGCCCAGCCCCACTCGGGCGCGACCCAGCTCTGCGCGGACCCTGGCTTGCGCCGGTCCGCCTGGTTGACCCCGCCGGCCCGGGCGCCGCAGTAGATCCAGCAGCCGCAGGCCGTCGACCCGTCGTCCTTGAGCTGCCCGAACCCCGAAAGCGGCTGCCCCGAGGCGTCCCATCCGTTGACCTCGGCCAGCACCGCCTCGGCCGACGGCTCAGCCAGCGCCCCGTGCACGGGATAGTCCCAGGTGAGGTCCAGCACCGGCCGGTCCATCTCGTCGTGGGAGGCGGCCAGCTTCTCCCGGATAATGCGGCCCAGGTGGTAGGTGAACCACAGGTCGCTGCGCGCGTCGCCGGCCGGCGGCACCGCCTCGTGATGCCACTGCAGCATCCGCTGGGTGTTGGTGAAGCTGCCCGACTTCTCCGTGTGCGCCGCGGCGGGCAGGAAGAACACCTCGGTCTTGATGGCTTCAGTGCGCATCTCGCCGGTCTCGATCTCGGGACCGTCCTGCCACCAGGTGGCGCTCTCGATCATCGCCATGTCCCGCACGACCAGCCAGTCGAGGTTCGCCATGCCGAGCCGCTGCATCCTGGCGTTAGCCGAGCCCACGGCCGGGTTCTGCCCCATCAGGAAGTAGCCCTGGCAATTGCCGTTCAGCTGCTCGGCCACGGTGGTGTAGGTGCTGTGGTCGCCGGTCAGCCTGGGCAGGTAGTCGTAGCAGAAGTCGTTCGCCGCGGTGGCGGCGGGACCCCACCACGCCCTGAGCAGGCTGGTCATGTAGGCGCCGGCGTTGGCCCAGAAGCCTTTGGACATCGTGATGTCGCCGAGGTAGCGGTCCAGGTCGGGGTGCGTCGACGCCTTCGGCATCGGCAGGTAACCGGGGAGCAGGTCGAACAGGGTGGGGATGTCCGTCGATCCCTGGATGGACGCGTGCCCGCGCAGCGCCAGGATGCCGCCGCCCGGCCGGCCCATGTTGCCGAGCAGCGCCTGCAGGATCGCGGCGGTGCGGATGTACTGGACGCCGACCGTGTGCTGGGTCCAGCCGACGCTGTACACGAACGAGGTGGTGCGGTCCCGGCCGGAGTTGTCGGTCAGCAGCTCGCACACCCGGGCGAACACCTCGGGCGGCACGCCGCAGGCCTGCTCGACCATCTCGGGGGTGTACCGGGCGAAGTGCCGCTTGAGCACCTGGAAGACACAGCGGGGGTGCTCAAGCGACTCGGCCACCTGCGGCGTTCCGCTTGACCCGGGGCTCGCACCACGGTCCGTTCGGCCGGAATCGTCTTGATAGGGGGCACCTCGTGCACCCGCCGCGGCCCGGACCATGGCCCCTTGATAACTCCAGGCCGACAGATCGTAACGGTGGCCTTCCGCGTCCAGCCCGGCGAACACGCCGTCGAGATCCTCGGTGTCGGCGAAGTCTTCCGTGACGACCGTGGCCGCGTTGGTGTAGGCGATCACGTAGTCACGGAAATACTTCTCGCATCCCAGGACATAGTTGATGATCCCGCCGAGGAAGACGATGTCGCTGCCGGCCCGCAGGGGCACGTGCATGTCCGCCACCGCGCTGGTGCGGGTGAACCGGGGGTCGACGTGGATCACCTTCGCACCACGGGCCTTGGCCTCCATCACCCACTGGAAGCCGACCGGATGGCATTCGGCCATGTTCGAGCCCTGGATGAGGATGCAGTCGGAGTTGACAAGGTCCCGCGGGAACGTGGTCGCGCCGCCGCGTCCGAAGCTAGTCCCCAGACCGGGGACGGTGGAGGAGTGTCAAATCCGCGCCTGGTTCTCGATCTGGATCGCGCCCAGCGCCGTGAACAGCTTCTTGATCAGGTAGTTCTCTTCGTTGTCCAGCGTCGCGCCGCCCAGGCTGGCGAACCCGAGCGTCCGCCGGGTCCGGCTGCCGTCCACCTCCCACTGCCAGCCGCGCCGGCGGGCGTCCAGGACCCGGTCCGCGATCATGTCCATCGCCGTATCCAGGTCAAGGTCTTCCCAGTCTGTGCCGAACGGCCTCCGGTACCTCACCTTGTACTGGCGCGAGCCCCCCGTGGTGAGTTGCAGGCTGGCTGAGCCCTTGGGGCACAGCCGGCCGCGGCTGACCGGCGAGTCGGGGTCGCCCTCGATCTGAACGACCTTGGCGTCCTTGACGTAGACGTTCTGCGCGCACCCGACCGCGCAGTACGGGCAGACCGACTTGACCACCGCGTCGGCGGTGCTCGTCCTGGCCTGCCGGGATTGACCGCTCTTGGCCGCGGCGCCGAGGCCCAGCCGGTCTGTTCCGGTCAGCTGCCGGTAGACCGGCCATGACCCGATCCAGCTACGCGTCCCCATGGTGCTCGCTTCACCTCCCGCGCCACCGCGATCAGCTCTCCGGGCCAGTATCTCCTACGCTACGATCGCTGCGACGCGGGAGGGGAGATGTGACCGGTGATGGCGGGAAACGCCCAGGGCATTGACGTTTCGAATTTCGCCGGCCAGTTCAACTGGGCGGCCACATCGGGCCTGTCGTTCGGCATCTGCCGCGCCAGCCAGGGCCTGGGCGCCGCGGGCACGAACTCACCCGATCCCTTCCTGTCCTGGAACTGGCCCCGGATCAAGGCCAAGGGGCTGGCGCGGGGCGCCTATCACTTCCTCGACCCCGGCCTGTCCGGGGCGGCGCAGGCGAGCTACTTCGTGGAGCAGGTCAGCAAGGTCGGCCTCGAGACCACCGACATGCTCTGGCTGGACAACGAGACCGCGGGATCGTCGCCGGCCGCCGTGGCCGCCTGCGCCCGCGACTTCATGGCCAGGCTGGTGTCGCTGTGCCCGCACAACCCGTGCGGGGTGTACTCATTCTTCGACTTCATCACCTCGGGTAACTGCGACGGGCTCGGCTCGTACCCGCTGTGGCTGGCCATCTTCCAGTCGGCGACGCCGACCGCGCCGGCGCCGTGGCAGGAGTGGAAGTTCTGGCAGTCGGGCGGCACCAGCAGCCACGACAATGACGTGTTCAACGGGACCGCGGCCGAGCTGGCCGCGTGGATCAGCTCGTTCCAGGAGGAGGTCGAAGTGCAGTCAGGTCAGCTCAACACCGGCGCCAACGCCGTCACGGTGATCACGGTTCCGCTCGGCAGCGGGACCAAGGTCGCGTTCGGCTGCGACAACGGCCTCCAGGGACTGCCGCCCGCGGCGCTCAGGGTGGCGATCTATGACACCCAGTGGCACATCACGAACGACGTCACGGTGGACTCCACCAAGGGCCAGACCGTGCTCGCGTTCACGGACGCCAGCAAGACCGGGGTGATCTCGGTGCGCCGGCAGGACGCCGGCGAGGTCGTCGTGGGGTACGAGGTCTCCTAGCCCTGCTTGGTGAAGACGAGCAGGAACTCGAGCAGGCCGTGATCCTGGGTGGTCACGAAGCCCGCGAAGCTCGGGTTCTGGATGTTGTAGTCCGAGAACAGCACCGGGATGTCCCCGGCCACTTCGATCTGGGTCCCCTTACGCTCGGCGGTCAAGATGAACGTGACCGCGCGGGTGGTGCCGTGCAGCGTGAGCTTGCCGTGCGCGGTGTAGCTCTTGATCACACCGGAGGCCGGCAGCGAGCCGAGTTCAATCGGGCTGGTCAGCGTGAAGGTCCCGGTCGGGTACTGGGCCACGTCCATGATCCGGCCGTCGAACTGGGCGTCCCGCTGGCTCTTGTCGCTGTGGATGGTGTCCATGGGGACGCTGAAGCTGGCCGCCGTGGCGGCGGAGCCGGAGATCGTGAGGTTCCCGGTGACCGACGTGGTGCGGCCGACTGCGGTGGCGTTCTGCCCGAGCAGTACCTCGTTGACCCGATAGCCGACGACCGAGCCCGACCCGACCGTCCAGGTCCCGGCCACCGCTCCGCTGGCCGCGGTGTTCGCCGTCGCGGTGGACGCGCCGCCCGTCGAGGAGGACGCGGAGGGTGAACTCGTCCCCGGCGTCAGGGACAGCGCGCTCGGCGTGCTGTTGAAGAAATGGATGTAGACGAAGGGCCCGGCCGCCGCGAGGGCAGCGAGAACGACGACGGCTCCGATGAGCCATCTCAGCCAGTGACGCGGCCTCGTGAAGGGCATGGCAGTATCTTTCTTGGAGGAAGTCCGGCCCTCGGACTTCAGGCCGCCAGCTGAGTATCCATCGTGACCTTCTCAGCAGGCTCTCAACAAGCTCAGAATCAGCGGAACCTGATGATCGTGATCGTGGCCGGGGTGTCCGGCAGTGGCAAGACGACGATGGGCGCCATGCTCGCCGACGGCCTGGGGTGGCCGTTCGCCGACGCCGACGACTTCCACCCGGCCGCGAACGTCGAGAAGATGCGGGCCGCGATCCCGTTGACTGACGAGGATCGGTGGCCGTGGCTGCGGGCCATCGCCGCCTGGATGGACGAGCGCATCGCCGCGGGCGAGTCGGCCGTGCTCGGCTGCTCGGCGCTCAAGCGCTCCTACCGGGATATGCTGCTCGGCGGTCGTCCCGAGGTCCGGATGGTCTTCCTGGACGTAGCTCCCGAGGAGCTTGCCCGGCGACTGACCGCCAGGCACGGCCACTTCTTCCCCGAGAAGCTGCTGGGCACCCAGCTTGACGCCCTAGACCCGCCCCAGCCGGACGAGCACGTGATTTCCGTGGCCGAGACGGACGATCCGGCCGGCACGGTGGCGTTGATCATCGCGGCATTGTGGCCTGACGGGAAGGGACCCGGCGAGGGTCCCGGCTCAGGCGCCTCCGGCGCCGCTGGCGGTGATCATGAAGCTAAAACTTGACCTGCACGACATCTACAACCGGGGGCAGGACATCGACCAGGCGCTGCAGGCGATCATCGACGAGGCCGTGGCTAAGAAGGCGCCGCTCGTCGAGATCATCCCCGGCAAGGGCTCGGGGCAGCTCAAGAAGCACGTGCTGCGGTTTCTTGAGCAAAAAGAGATTAAAGCGAAATATCACCGGGTGGAGAAGGACTCCAAGAACTTCGGCCGCCTGTTCGTGCATTTCCGCTGGTAGGACCGACACCGTCGGGTGGCGTTACGGTATCGGTGCCGCCTTCCCTGACGCGCGCGTCGGCCAGCGACGGGTAACCAGACGCATCGTGGGAAACATTCGGTGCAGACTGGCGAGCAAGCACTCAGTTCCGCCCAGAAGGGCAGCGTTTCAGCAGTACATCCGACCGAGACTAAGGAGGCTTGTCATGCGATCCCATCCCTTGGCTCGCCGGATTATCCTGGCGCCGACGCTGGCCGTGGTCCTGGCCCTGACGGTTGCCGCCTGCAGCAGCAGTTCCAGCACGTCCGCCTCGACCTCGACCTCGTCGTCGAGCGCTCCGGCCGCCTCGTCGTCCGCCCCCAGCTCGGCCGCCGCGAGCAGCCCGAGCACCGGGGGCAGCTCGGCCGCGGTGGCGCAGATCACCGCCAACTGGGAGGCGTTCTTCGACGGCAAGACCTCGGCCGCGAAGAAGATCACCCTGCTCCAGAACGGGGAGAAGTTCGCTTCGGTCATCAACGCCCAGGCCGGGTCCAGCATCGCCACCGGGGCCGGGGCCAAGGTCACCGCGGTGGTGGTGAACTCCGCCACGTCGGCCACCGTGAGCTACGGCATCACGCTGAACGGGGCGTCGGCACTGCCCAACCAGACCGGCACGGCGGTCTACCAGGACGGGGTCTGGAAGGTCGGCGACGTCAGCTTCTGTGACCTGCTCAAGCTGGAGAACGGCGGCACCGCGCCTTCCGTGTGCAGTTCGGCCGGCTAGGTCCGCTCGGTGGCAAGGCAGGCGGAGGCCCTCTCCGGTGACCGGCCCGGTGGCCGGCGCTGGGCGGGCGGCGCGGTCCCCCGGGGCGGCCAGGGGCTGGCGCTCGCGACGCTGTGCACGCTGCTTTTCCTGACGTTCCTGGATAACACCGTGGTGAGCGTGGCGCTCGGGGATATCCAGACCAGCCTGAAGGCCAACGTGACCGACCTGCAGTGGGTCGTCGGCGCCTACGCTCTCACCTTCGCCAGCATCATGCTGGCCTGCGGGATGATCGGCGACGAACTCGGCAGGAAGAAGGTCATGCTGGCCGGTGCCGGGGTCTTCTGCGCCGGCTCGGTCCTGTGCGCGCTCGCCCCGAACGTCCAGACGCTCATCGCCGGCCGGGCGGTGATGGGCCTGGGCGCGGCCGCCAGCGAGCCGGGCACGCTCTCGATGCTCCGCCATCTGTATCCGGACGCCAAGGCCAGGAACCGGGCGATCGGCGTGTGGGCCGCGACGTCCGGGTTCGCGCTGGCAGCGGGCCCGGTCGTCGGTGGCATCCTGGTCGGAGTCTGGAACTGGCGGGGCATCTTCTGGTTCAACCTGGCGTTCGGGCTGGCCGCGCTCATCGTGGCGGCGATCATCCTGCCGGAGAGCGCCGACCCCACGGCGGGGCGCGTCGACACCGCGGGAACGCTGCTGGGCGCGGGCACGCTGGCCGCTGCCGTGTTCGCGATCATCGACGCGGAGTCGGCCGGGTTCGGCTCGGCCCGCGTGATCATCCTGCTGTGCGTGAGCGCGGTGCTGCTCGCGGCCTTTATCTGGCGCGAGCGCCGGGCCGCCAACCCGCTGCTTGACCTGCGCTTCCTGCGGGTACCGCAGTTCACCACGGCCAACATCGTCGCGTTCTGCACGTACTTCTCCACGTTCGCCATCTTCTTCTTCACCGCGCTGTACCTGGTCGAGGTCGTGGGCGCGTCGGGCTACCGGCTGGCGGTCGTGTTCCTGCCGATGACCGTCCTGATGATCGTGTCGTCGCTGCTGGCGGGACGCTGGACAGTGCTGGCCGGGCCCCGCTGGTCGATCACGGTCGGGTGCCTGCTCCTGGCCTGCGGGCTGTTCCTGACGGACGGCTACCTGTCCCCGCATCCGGATTACGGCCCGCTGATGGTGGCGCTCGCGCTGGCCGGGATCGGCATCGGCACCACTGTGGTGCCGATCACCTCCTCGGTGCTGGCCGCGGTGCCGCCCGAGCGTTCCGGCATGGCCGCGTCGGCCAGCAACACCAGCCGGGAGATAGGTGCCGTCACCGGGGTCGCGGTGCTCGGCTCGCTGGTGTACTCGCAGCTACACGCCAGCCTCGTCGCGCAGATGAATCATCTCGGCGTGCCGCCGAGCTTCCAGGGCCTGGTCGTCACCGCCATCGAGACCGGCTCGATCCCGAAGAACACCACTGCCTACGCGGGGTTCGGGAAGCTGGTCCAGGAGGTAATCGGCGCAGCTTACACGGCCTTCCACAACGGCCTGCACGCGGCGCTCTACCTGTCGGCCGGGCTGGCGCTGGCGGCCGGCCTGCTGGCCCTCATCACGCTGCGCTCACATCCGGTCGACACTGGGTCTTGACTTTTCTGCCCAACTGAGCGATGCAGGTATAGGACGGCAATGACGCACGGCCACCCCTCGACCGCACCAAGCGAAGAGAGGCCGACCATGGTCTGTTATGCCCGCCCTGCGAGTTGGCTGCTGGCCATCGTGGCCGTCGCATGGCTGGTGTTCGCTGTTCCCGTCAGCCACTTCTTTAACACCGCGGCTGTCGTGATGGCGGTGACGGTGGCCGCCGCCGTCGCGGCCGCGGCTGCGGCGCTGGTCTTCGCGATCTTCATGTCGACCCGCCGGCGGCGGGCCGCGGCCGGCGGCTGCGTGAGCTGCCAGTTCCGCTGCCAGCACGCCATGACGGAACCGGCGCGATGGCTCTGGCTGGTGACCACCGCGGACCGCAGGCCGCCAGGATCCACTGCTGACCGCCCCGCGGCAGCTCCCGGCCATCGGGGCTCCCCCGGGCGTCCAGGTAGTCCCGGGCATCCGGGCACGGCGCCCACTCGTTCGGTATCCGTACTGCTCCCCGTGCCTACGGTGCGATCCGCCGCCACGGGCGGCGTTGGTGCGGAGAGCTGCGGGCTGGCTGCGCCGCAGTGGCCGGACCGGCCTGCTTATCGCGCCCGCCAGGTCCGTGTCCCGCAGCGCGAGCGGGCCGGCTCGCCGACGTTATCCCGGCTGGCGTGGCACACTGGTGCAGCGGCACACTGGTGCTGTGCGGATCACGATCTGGGTGCGGCCCGGCTCAGCCCACCCGGCCATCGGCGGCGAGCGCGCCGGCGCCCTGATCGTCGGTGTCAGCGCGCGCGCCGTGGACGGCAAGGCGACCGAGGCCGCGCTGGCCTCGGTGGCCAGCGCGTTCGGCGTCCGCCGCAGTGCGGTCACGCTGGTCGCCGGGACGTCGAGCCGCACCAAGATTGTCGAGGTGGCAGGCGGTGACCCGGCGGTGCTCACACGGCTGCTGGCCACGCCCGGCCGGTAACGCCGACGAGGAACTTCCGGGGCCGAAGGATCCGTGACGGCCCGCGCCGGCGGCGAACCGGGCCGCGCCCGAGGCGGTCTCCGCCGCCAGCGCCGCCCGCCCGTGGGCAAACTCCGAGGCCAGGGCGGCGGTCTCGTCCAGGCCCTCCTGATCAAGCACCGACGCACGGTCGCTGCGCAGGCAGACCTGCGGGAACGCGGCGAGCCCGGCCGCGAGCTCCTGCGCCGCGGCCAGCGCCTGACCGGCCGGCACGACGCGGTTGGCCAGACCGATCGCCGCCGCCTCCTGGGCGTCGACGGCGCGTCCGGTGAGGATCATGTCCATCGCCCTGCTGGTCCCGATGAGCCGGGGCAGGCGCACGGTCCCGCCGTCGATCAGCGGAACGCCCCAGCGCCGGCAGAAGACGCCGAAGGTGGCGGTCTCGTCCGCCACCCGCAGGTCGCACCACAAGGCCAGCTCCAGGCCGCCGGCCACCGCGTACCCAGACACCGACGCGATGACCGGCTTCGACAGCCGCAGCCGGCTGACACCCATCGGTCCGTCGCCGTCGGGGGCGGTCCGGTTGCCGCGTTCGGTGCCGATCGCGGTCAGGTCGGCGCCGGAGCAGAAGACCCCGCCCTCACCGTGCAGCACCGCGACAGCAGAGTCGGGATCGGCGTCGAACGCGCGGAAGGCTGCGGCAAGCTCGGCGGCGGTGGGGCCGTCCACGGCGTTGCGGCGGGCCGGGCGGTACAGGAAGACGGTGCTGACGGACCCCGACCGCTCCACCCGGACTGCCTGCTCGGTCATCATCGTTCTCCAGCGGAAGGCGGTGCGATCATGGTCTGCACGGCCGCCTGCTAGCGGTCAGCTGGGGAGCGCGGTGCAGGCGCGAGGGGTAGTCGAATCACATCTGGTGTAGCCGCTGCCATGGCAGCGTCGTCCCCCGCGTCCCCCGGCGGAGCAGCTCGTGGCGTCGCGTCATATCTGGAACGCTAATCCGCTCCACCTGGTCTGTACAGTTCGGCAGGACCGGGCTCCGCTCGGTGGCTCCGCTCGGTGGCTCCGCTCGACGGGCTCACCGGGGAGGACCCGCCGGGCTGACGCGAGCTTCGGCGTCGTAATAGGAATCTTCCTATGAAATTGCTATAGGCATTTGCCAAACGTCTCCGCGGAAACGCCCCGGTCTCACTGCCGCGGTGCCCGCGGCCGGAGAAACCGAGCGTGACCAGG
>JBKQQQ010001059.1:0-7279 GCA_052144275.1 Streptosporangiaceae bacterium | reverse complement strand
GGCGGCTGCGCGGCAGGATCTTCAAGGCGGTGCAGGAGGGTGACTGGCCGCTGGCCAGGAACGTGCAGAAGCTCACGCTGCGGAGCTGGAGCAATACGCTGGTCAGCGTGCGGCAGGTGACGCAGCGCAACACGGGCCGCAAGACCGCGGGAATCGACGGGCTGGTCGCGATGACCAGCCAGGCCAGGGCCGAGATGGCGGTGCGCGTGCACGCCACCATCGGCTCGCACCGGCCGTCCCCGGTCCGGCGGGTGTATATCCCGAAAGCCAGTGACAAATCAAAAATGCGGCCGCTCGGAATTCCCACGGAGGCGGCATAGTGCCGCATTGTCCAGTGATCCCTTGGGTTTCGTCATTGTCACCCATCCGTTCCATCCGCTGAACGGGCAGCGGCTGGAGATCTTGTATGCCAAGCGCCGCGGGGCGGACATGGTATTCGTCTGCGCGGGCGGGTTCAGCGGCCAGATGACGCTGCCGCAGGCATGGACCGACCGGGGCGAGCCGCCCGGGTCTGGCCGGCTGTCGGCCGAGGGGCTCGCAGCGCTCGGCGCCGCGACACGCGCACTGCAGGGTCGTTGATCGTCATGCCTGGCAGCGGCATACTCTTTTGTGATGAAAGAGCAAAAGAACGAGGACGAGGCCGGCCTGGCGGGCCTGCCGACACGGCGGCTGCTGTCGCGGCGGCGCGCGCTGGCCGCGCGGCTCGGGGGCGGCGAGCAGGTGCTGTCCGGCTCGCTGACCGAGCAGACGCGGCGGTGCGGCAAGCCCGGCTGCCGGTGCGCCGGCGGGGAGCCGCACGGCCCGTATGCCTTCTTCGCGCCGAAGACCGCGGCGCGGGGCCGGCTGAGGTACGTCCCGGCGTCGCTGGCCGGGGTGGTGCGCCGGTACCTGCGCAACGGGGAGGAGATCGAGCAGCTGCTCGCGGAGATCTCGGCGATCAACGCCGAGCTGCTGGCCCGGCGAGAACTGTCCTGGCCGGTGAGCGCCGCCGTCTTGTCCGGGCCCGCGCGGGCCGAGGCAGTGGCGGCGCTGGCCAACATGACGGCCGCGGCACTGCGGTCCGGGGCGGGAGGTTGCAGTGAACGGCGAGCACAAGATCACGAGCAGTCACCGGGAGCGGGCAGCGATCTGCTACCTGCGCCAGTCCTCGATGGCGCAGGTCCGCCAGCACACCGAGTCGACCAGGAGCCAGTACGGCCTGGCGGACACGGCAGCCGCGCTGGGATGGCCGTCAACCTCGATCGAGGTGATCGACACCGACCTGGGGATCTCCGGGAAGTGGGGGGTGGCCAGGGAGGGGTTCACCGAGCTGGTCACCAGGGTCTGCACCGGCGAGGTCGGGGCGATCTTCGGGATCGAGATCACCCGGCTGGCCCGGTCCAACGCCGACGTGGCCCGGCTGGCGGAGTTCGCCCGGATCACCGGCACGCTGCTGATCGACCCCGACGGCGTCTACGATCCCGCCGACGTGAACGACCGCGTCCTCCTGGGGTTCAAGGGGACTATGGGGGAAATGGAGCTGCACGTGATGGCGCAGCGGCTGCAGGCGAACAAGCGGGCCGCGGCCGGGCGCGGCGAGCTGCGCACCCCGCTGCCGGTCGGGCTGGTCCACGACGACGCCGGCGAGGTGGTGATCGACCCCGATGCCGAGGTCCAGGCCGCGATCCGGGACGTGTTCGCCGCGTTCACCGCGTGCGGGTCCGCCTACGGGGTGGTCGCCGCGTTCGCCGGCCGCCGGTTCCCGCTGCGCGCCTACGGCGGCGCATGGGCGGGGCAGCTGCGCTGGGGCAAGCTCACCCACGCCCGGGTGCTGGGGATCTTGAAGAACCCGGGCTACGCCGGGGCGTACGTGTTCGGCCGCTACACTTCCCGCCGCACCGTCGACCCCGGCGGCACGGTGCATACCACGATCACCGAACGGCCCCGCGCCGGATGGCCGGTGCTGATCAAAGACCACCACGAGGGCTACATCGCCTGGGCGGACTACCTGGCGAACGAAGCCAGGCTGGCGGCCAACCACACCGCCGCCGGTGCCCGGCCGCCGCGGGAGGGCACCGCGCTGTGCCAGGGGATCATCGGCTGCGGCAGCTGCGGCAAGCCGGTGATGACCAACTACCACACCGATCAGCGGCCCGCCTATGAGTGCAGCTCGCGCCGGGACCAGCTGACCACGCCGTCGTGCCGGTCGGTCGCCGCGGCCTGCGTGGATGCCGCGGTCGCGGGCGCGCTGCTGGACGCGCTCACCCCCGGGCAGGTCGCCCTGGCGCTGTCGGCCGCCGATGAGGTCGCGGGCCGGCACCAGCGGGCCAGCCGGGCCGCCGGGCTCGCGGTAGAACGCGCCCGCTACGACGCTGACCGGGCCGAGCGCGCGTTCTGCCAGGTCGAGCCGGAAAACCGGCTGGTTGCCCGCTCCCTGGAGGCACGCTGGGAGGCCAGGCTCGCCGCCCTCGCCGAAGCCGAGCAGGCGCTCGAGGCCGCCCAGGACACGCTGCCGCCGCTGCCCAGCCGCGCCGAGCTGGAGAAACTCGCCGCTGACCTGCCCGCCCTGTGGAATGCGCCCACCACCAGCGCCAGGGACCGCAAACGGCTGCTGCGCACCCTGATCGCCGACGTCACCTTGCTCCCCGAGCCCGACCAGGCCAAGGTCCGGATCGGGATCCGCTGGCACACCGGCGCCACCGACGAGCTCACCGCCGACAGGCCCGTCCACCCCGGCACCGCCCGGCGTTCGCCGGCCCCCGCCATCGATCTGGTCAGACGACTCGGATCAACCAGCAGCAACGACGAGCTGGTCACCCGGCTGAATGCCGCCGGGCACCGCACCGGCCACGGCCGGCCATTCGACATCGATGCGGTCCAGTGGATCCGCCACGCTTATAAGATCCCGGTCCCGGATCCCTGCCGTCCCGGCGAGATCTCCGTGGCCGAGGCCGCCCGGCAGCTGGGCTGCAGCACCGGCGTCATCTACCACTGGATCCACACCGGGCAGCTGACCGCCCGCCGCGGCCAGGGAAACCGGTTCTGCATCCCCTGGGACGCCCAGGCCGAGGCCGGCTGCCGCACCAGGATCGCCCAGTCCGCCCACCTGGGCCGGACTGCCCGCCCCCGCACGCTCCCGGCACCCGCGTTCCCCGCTGCCGACGGCGGCGAGATCAGCGTCACCGAAGCCGCCTGTCGGCTCGGCTGCAGCGCCGGCGTCATCTACTACTGGATCGAAACCGGGCAGCTGACCGCCCGCCGCGGCGCGGGCAACCGGCTGCACATCCCCTGGAACGACCAGATCCAGGCAGAATGCCGCAGCCGCATCGGCCAATCCGGGCATCTCAACCCTGCCGCCCGCCGCACCAAGCCCCGCCGGCGGCGCTGAGGCAGCCCAGGAATGTCGGTGCCACCTGCCATGCTCACATCACCAGCCCCGCGAACGCGGGCCTGACCAGTACAGATCAGCACCGATCCAGAAACATCCCGGCACGCGGTTGCAGGAGGGGCAGTATGAATCGTCCGTCCCGACCGTTACCGACCAGGTGGTCCAGGCTGCCCTCAAGCTCGTGCTCGAACCCATCTTCGAGGCGGACTACCAGCCGTGCTCATACGGGTTCCGCCCGAACCGCCGCGCGCACGACGCGATAGCCGAGATCCACTACCTCGCCTCACGTCCGAGGAACTACGAGTGGGTCCTGGAGGCCGGCATCAGGGCATGCTTGGATCCATGGTCATACTGCTCCTTTGCTGATTGTGCGGCTCAGAACAGGCCGTCTTGGGGCCTGGGGATCTCGATACGCAGGCCTTTCCTGCGTCCGGTGCGGGTCAGGACGGCGCGCAGCTCGCCGCGCTTGACCTTCTGCAATACGGTCTGGCGGGAGACGCCGAGTGCCTGGGTGGCGTAGCCGAGGGGAACCCAGCCGTCGGGGGCGGTGTCGGTGAGCATGCCGCGTAGCTGATCGGTGAGGCGGATGCGCCAGGGCGCGCCGGGGGTGATCTGCTCGCCGGCGATGAAGCCGTCGTTGAGCCAGCGCAGCAGGGTGGACGGCGCGATGTTGAGCTGGCGGGCGGCGGCGGTCACGTTGAGCGGTTCTCCTTCGGGGGCCTGGCCGTTGCCGTCTGGCTGGTGGCAGGGGATGTGCCAGTGGTAGCGGAGCGATTGGACTCTACTGGCGGTGTATGACAATCCGCGGGCGGTGCGCCGGTGCTGCCGGTTGAGGATCCCGGCGATGATCGCGTCGGGGTAGTGCACGGCGAGCCGCCGGATCAGGTCGATGGTGTCCTCATCGGTGCGGATCGCGGGCTGCCGGCGGCGCAGCGGCACGGTCAGCTCGCTGATCGCGCCGCCTTTCCACCGCAGCACCAGGTCGGCGTGCGGGGCGGGGTCGTCGCGGCGCAGCGTGATGTTCACCTCATCGAGCAGGGTGCGCAGCAGCTGCTTGCGGTCCTTGTCGGTGGTGGTCGGAGCCTCCCAGACGGCGCCGAGGTCATCGCCGAGAGCCAGGATCGCCTGTTTCTCCTGCGGTGTCAGGGTTTTCGGGCGTGCGGTCGCGCGGCGGGCGAGCTCGGCTTCTGCGTCGGCTAGTTCGCGGAGCGCGGTCTCCCATTCGCGCTCGAGCCCGCGGGCGACCAGCCGGTTGTCCGGATCCACGGCCCGGTAGCGGCGCTCGGCCCGGGTGGCGTGGTAGCGGGCCTGCTCGACCTGGCGCTGGTGCTGGGCCAGCGCGGCGTCGTGGCCGTCTTCGAGCTGGCGGGCGGCTGCCAGGCAGGCATCCATCGCGGCGGGTGCCAGCGCGGCCAGGAACGCTTCGGCGACGGCGGCGTCGATGGCCTGCCCGCCGACGCTCATGTGCCGGGCCCCGCGGCCGTTGACCAGCTCAGCCGAGCCTTGGCAGTAGTAGTTCGGCACGCATCTGGACGGGCCGGCGTAGAAGATGGCGAGCTTGCGGCCGCAGGTGCCGCAGGTGGCCAGGCCCTGCAGCAGCGCGCAGCCTTCCCGGACCGCGCCGGTGCCCGGCTGGCGGGCCTGCGGCCGGATGTTGGTGCCGATGCGGGCCTGGCTGGCCTGGTAGGTGTCCCAGTCGGTGAACCCGGGGTGGTGATCGGGGATGAGGACCTCCCACTGGTCGCGGGGCAGCCGGCGGGCACGCTGGCGCAGCGCGCCGCCAGGGTCAAGGTAGCGTTCCTTGCGGGTGCGGCCGTAGACGTACGCGCCGGCATACGCGGGGTGGGTCAGCGTGGTGTGCACCGCGTGGTAGGTCGGTTCCACCCAGGTGATTTCCGGGATCCCGCTGCCGCGCCGGGTATAGGCGACCTTCTGCAGCGGCCAGCGCAGCCCCTCGGCGCGTAGCCACAGCCAGGTGGCGCGCACCGACCCGCACACCGCGAACCGGTCGAAGGTCGCGGCGAGGACGCCGGTGACGGCCTCGTCGGGGTGGAAGCGGATCTCCC
Source organism: Streptosporangiaceae bacterium (assembly GCA_052144275.1). Taxonomy (GTDB): domain Bacteria; phylum Actinomycetota; class Actinomycetes; order Streptosporangiales; family Streptosporangiaceae; genus Palsa-504. The sequence continues at coordinate 1,846 of JBKQQQ010001059.1, read as the reverse complement.
CGTCGGTCTCGCCCCAGATCAGCCCGACGGGCAGGCCTCGGCGCAGCTCGCCGCGGGCGGCCTTGTTCTTGATGCCGCCTTCCAGCCGTGCCCGCAGGACATGCAGCTCAGACTCGGCCATGATGCCCATCAGCCCGAGCAGCAGCCGGTCGCCGAACAGCGCCGGGTGATACACCGCGCCGGCGTCGGCGACCAGCGTGTCGCACACCCCGGCCAGGTCGAGCAGCCGGTACCACGCCGCGTTGTCGCGCGCTAGCCGGGAGGCCTCCAGCGCCAGGATGATCCCGACCTGGCCGAGGGCGACCTCGGCGATCATGCCCTCGAACCCGGCCCGCTGCCCGGTCACCGACCCGGAGACGCCCAGGTCGCCGTCGACGACCCGGATCGCCTCCCGCGGCCAGCCCAGCTGCTGAGCCCGGTGAACCAGGTCATACTGGCGGGCGGTGGACTCGGTATTGCGTTCAAGCTGGGCCAAGGTGGACTGGCGGACGTATATTACGGCCGCTCTGGACAGGTGGGAGCTGGTTATCTTGCCGGACTCACTCATCGCCCGCCCCCGCCGCCACTGTGGCCTTGGCGATCAGGCCCGCCAGCAGCGTGATCGCCGTTTCTACCTGGGAGCCGGGGAGCTGGCCGATCAGTTCCGGCGGTGGCGCCGGAACCTGGTCCGGCAGCAGACTGAGCTGGACAGGCTGCACGATCGTCCTCCTTGGCAGGTGGGTTTCGTGCAGCCTGCTCCCGGTCATCGCGGCTCCGGGTGCAAAGAGCCGAAACCAGCACCGACAGGGCCAGCAGGTCCGCTGTCCTGCCCAGCGTCCCCGTGCCCGGAGCCGGGTCCGGGTCGTCGTGCTGGCTGGTGTGCTCCGCCGGGATCAGCCGCTTGCTGCCATCGGGCAGTTCCAGCATCAGCTCCAGACGGCCGAGCCGGCGCATCCAGCCCAGCACGCGCAGGTCACGGCCCTCCAGCGGATGCCGGGCCTGGGTGATGACCACGGTGGCCGGCAGCGCGGGCCTCACCGGCACGTCTCCGTCACCACCTGCACCCGGCACCCGGCCGCATGGCAGATCGCCCGGGCGGCCCGCGCGGCGTTGACGGCGTCCATGCACAGCGCTGCTTCCCGCAGGTCAACCGGGATGCCCTCGGCGATGCTGGCCGCGACCAGCAGCAGCTGCCGCTCCCCGTCCGAGCATGGCAGCACGCCCTGCACGGCGGCCGCCGCCGCGGCGAAGTCGATAGCTGCGATCTCCCGGTCCCGGAACGGCTCCCACCGGACCTCGACCGCCACCTGCAGGAAATCTTCGCGCTCCAGCCAGCCCCGATGCGAGATCAGCAGCTCAGCGGCCGCCTCGGTGGGCAGCCAGCCCTTCGCCCACGCCCGGATCGCCTCAGCGAGGTCATCGAAGCACGTAGTAAGGCGGGGACTCCTTCGACGAAATCGGGCATGTCCCCCTGATGGACCGGGTCCGGGCAAGGATCACGGACAAGCGGGTGCTCGCGCTGGTCAAGGCGTTCCTCAAGGCCGGGATCATGACGGCCGACGGTGACCTGGAAGAGACATACACGGGCGCCCCCGCCGGCGGGATCCTCTCCCCGCTGCTGGCCAACATCGCGCTGTCCGTGCTGGATGATCACTTCACCCGGCAGTGGCAGACGCAGATGGGCACCACATGGCAGCGGGCCAAGCGCAGGCAGCAAGGGCTGGGCACGTGGCGGCTGGTCGCTTCGCCGACGACTTCGTCATCATGGTCAACGGCACCCGCGCCCGCGCCGAGGCGCTGCGCGAGGAGGCAGCAGCCGTGCTCGCCCCCATGGGGCTGCGGCTGGCTGAGGAGAAAACCCGCGTGG
>JBKQQQ010001058.1:0-3091 GCA_052144275.1 Streptosporangiaceae bacterium | reverse complement strand
GCGGGAGCCGGTCTCCGCCGGTCGGCAGCACATGCACCCGGACGTTCTGCGGCAGCGACGACATCTCCTCGTGGAACCGGTGCCGGCGGGCGATCTCGAACGCCACGAGACCCACCTCCCATGGGCGAGTGGGTACCGAGAGCGGGCTTTCGATCCGCCCCACCTGCAGCACGTAGACCGTGCTGGCGCCGAGCATGACCGCCCGCCCGACCGGGATCGAGTCGACCAGGCCGCCGTCGAAGTAATGCTCGCCGCCGATCTCGACCGGCGGCAGCAGCCCGGGCACGGCGCACGAGGCCATGACCGCGGGCACTACCGGGCCGACCGAGAACCAGCGGGCGCTGGCGCCCTCGATGCTGGCCGCCACGCACTGGAACGGCAGGGCCAGGTCGGCGAAGCCGGGACCGGGGAGCGCCCTGGCCAGCACCTGACTCAGCCCCTCGAACGAGTGCAGATGCGTGCCCGAACGGACCAGCCGGACCGCCCGGCCCCACAGCTTCTCGCTGAACGCCAGCCGCAGCTCTTCGCCCTGCCACATCCGGCTGAGCCGGTCCGCCGCGCCCGCCGGGTCGGCCGCCACGAGCACGCCGTTCAGGGCGCCGATCGAGGTGCCCACCACGAGGTCGGGCTTGATGCCCGCTTCGGCCAGCGCCCGGAGCATGCCAACCTCGTGCGCGCCGAGCAGGCCTCCGCCGCCGAGGACGAACGCCGTCGTCATGAGCTCAACCGCGGCGGATGGTCAGGCCGAGGGAGGCGAACTGCTCGAACGGCCGGTGGTAGCCGCGCTCGATGTGGTGGATCCCGCGCAGCACCGAGGGCCGGTCGGCCACGGCCGCGGCCAGCACGGCCGAGAATCCCGCGCGCACGTCGGGCAGCACGACGTCGGCGCCGCACAGCTTGGACATGCCCCTGATCACGGCCGAGTGCACCGCGTTCGTGTCGTGGAAACGGCACGCCGGGCCGCCCAGGCAGGCCGCGAACGTCTCGATCTCGCAACCCATCTTCTGCAGCGCGGGCACGTACACGAGCCGGTTCTCGAACACCGTCTCGTGCAGCACCGACATCCCGTCGGCCTGGGTGAACAGCACCATCAGCGGCTGCTGCCAGTCGGTCATGAACCCGGGATGGGTGTCGGTGTGCACCGCGGCGTGGCGCAGCCCCGAGGGGGCCGACGCGGTGATCCAGTCGTCGGTGATGTCGATCTGGGCGCCCATCCGGGCCAGCGTGGTGATCGCCGTGACCAGCCGGTCCTGCGGGCAGCCGTGCACCCGGACCTCGCCCCTGGTGATCAGCCCGGCCACCAGGTAGGAGAACGCCTCCAGCCGGTCGCCGGCCAGCCACCGCGACGCGCCGCGCAGCCGCGGCACGCCCTCGATGACGATCCGCCGGTCCGGGCTGAGCTCGATGTGCGCGCCCATCCGCTGCAGGAACAGCGCGAGCTCCACCACCTCGGGTTCGGTGGCGGCGTTGCGCAGCACCGTCTTGCCCTCGGCCAGCACGGCGGTGAGCAGGACCGTCTCGGTCGCGCCGACGCTGGGGTAGGGCAGGTCGATGCGCGCGCCGTACAGCCGGGACGCCCGCGCGATGATGCCGGCCGGGCCGGCCTCGACCTCGGCGCCGAGCGCGCCCAGCGCCGCGACGTGGAAGTCGACCGGCCGCCGCCCGATCGGGTCGCCGCCGACCAGCGGCACGAACGCCTCCCCGGTCCGGTGCAGCAGCGGCCCGAGCATCAGGATCGGGATCCGGTTCAGCCCGGTGAACGCCTCGGGGACCCGCGGCTGGACCGCGCTCCCCGGCGCCACCGTGATGTCAGACCCCGAACGGCCCACCTCATACCCGGTGGCCTCGAGCATCGCCGCCGTGATGTCGACGTCGCCGACCTCCGGGGCGTTGCGGATCAAGCTCGGCCCGTCGCCGAGCATCGCCGCGACCATGTGCTTGGTCACCGCGTTCTTCGACCCGCGGACACTGATGTCGCCGCGCAGCGGCCCGGAGGGTTCCACCTGCCAGGTTTCGGTCACGAAGTCACAGTAGCCAAATTCCGGTAACGGACGGCACGCGAGTGCGCTAACTTGGTTCGGCCCAGGGGGGAGCGGGCGTTGTGGCCTGGCACGGGGGCTCCCACAGGCATGCGGGATTGCCCAAGTGACAAGGAGACTAACGCGCCATGACTGCCACCCTTCACGAAATCTTGCTCGCGCCCGACACCCAGCCGCAGGTAACCGCCGACTGCCTGAAGCTGATCCAGGAGGAGGTCTCCAGCAAGTCCGGAGTCTCCGGCACCGCGGTCAAGCTTGCGTACAAGACCGCGAACACGTTCGCGTCGGGCTACCTGCAGACCATGGTGGAATCCCTGCTCCCGGACATGGCGGACAAGCTCCAGCCGTACTGGGCGGATTTCGCCGGCTCCGGCGCCTCGGCGTTCGGTGACTACCTGGTCAAGCGGAGCGATGAGGTGTCCGAGTCTCTGCTCTCGGTGACCGATGCGCGGGCCGAGATCTCCGAGCGGCCTACGATCTTGAAGGCGTACCGCGCCGTCCGCGGCGGCGCGGCCAAGCATGTCGCGGCCGCGCTGCCGAACCTCGGTTCCTTGGTGCAGAAGTACGCGGCCTGATCGCTTACCTGACCGGTACGTCGTCCAGCGGGTCGGCCGTCGCGTCGGCCCGCTTGGCCACCGGCTCTGCCGTCTGCTTGGCCACCGGCTCTGCCGTCTGCTGGGCTGTCTGCTCTGCCGTCTGCTGGGCCGCCTGCCGGGCGAGCGCCGGGCGCCTCACGGCCAGCCAGTACGCCGCGAGTGGGCTACCCGTTCCGGTGCCGGCTAACCCGGGTAGACACCGGGCGTGGGCGCGGACAAGCTGCGGGCGTACCGGGACAAGCGAGACGCTGCCCGCACGCCCGAGCCTGTCCCCGCTGATCCGGGTCGGGCCGCCCAAGCCTCAGTAGGGGAGAACCCGGACGGCGGGGCGTTCGTGATCCAGGAGCACCACGCCCGGCGGCTGCACTGGGACTTCCGGCTCGAGCGGGACGGGGTGCTGGTGTCCTGGGCGCTGCCGAAGGGCGTGCCGGCCGACCCGGCCGTCAACCACCTGGC
>JBKQQQ010001057.1:0-4526 GCA_052144275.1 Streptosporangiaceae bacterium | reverse complement strand
AAGCCCACGAGAAGTGCTTCATCGCCAGCTCGGTGAACTTCCCGGTCAGGCACGAACCCGTCGTGCTAGCCGCCAGCACCGCAGGACGGCGAGGCTGACAGCCCAGCGTCGCGCGCGGACCGACGCCCAGCGCTCCCGATAAGGAGGAGCGTTGCGGTGCCATAGGGCGTGTTGCAAAAGTCTGTTGGGTGTTTTGCCTGGCAGGATGGGTTTTATGAGCCGTAAGTATCTCCCGGTGAACCGGGAGAAGCCGATGTTTCTGCCGCTGGATATGCAGTCGTGGGTGCCTAAGGACCATTTTGTCTGGTTCCTGGTTGACGTGGCCGGGCAGCTGGATACTTCGGCCCTGCAGGCCGGCACGAGCCCGGGCAAGGGCCGGCCGGGCTATGACCCGCAGATGCTGGCCACGCTGGTGATGTACGCGATGTCGTGCGGGGTGCGGTCCTCCCGGGAGATCGAGGACCGCGCCCGGATGGATGCGGGCTTCCGGGTCGCGTCGGGGAACCAGTTCCCGGACCATTCGACGCTGTGCCGGTTCCGCCAGCGCACCGGGGGCGAGAACGGGCCGCTGGAGGACCTGTTCACGCAGGTGCTGTATGTGTGCGCGGTCGCGGGGCTGGGCCGGCTGCGGGTGATCTCGGCAGCTGGCTCCAAGATCTGGGCTGACGCCTCGAAGGAGGCCAACCGGACCCTGGAGGGGCTGCGGAAGCTGTCGCGCAAGGTGCTGGAGGAGGCCGCCGCCGCGGACGGCGACTGCGGCTGCCAGGGCCATGGCCACGGCGAGGCCGCCGGCGCCGGGGCCGGCTGCGGGTGCTGTGACGGGGGGATGCTGCCGGGGCTGGGCCTGTGCGGCCGGGCGGTGCTGCCGCGGGGATGGGGCGGGGCGTCCCGGACCGAGCGGATCGCGGCCGCGCTGGCGGACCTGGAGGCCGCGCGCGAGGCGGAGGATGCGGCACGCCGGAAGCAGGCGGAAGCCTACCTGGCGAAGGCGCGGACCGGGCAGGCGCCGCCGGGCCGGATACCGGAAGAGGCCGCGGTCGCGGTCGCGGAGATCGCGCTGGAGCAGGCGGCCGCCGCTCAGCAGGCCAAGCGCGACGCCTATGACCAGCGGGTGGCGGCCTCGGCCGGGCGGGGCGTGCGCGGTACCCGTCCCGTCCCGCCGGAGCAGGCCGCGCCGGTGCGGCGTTGCCGGGAACGGCTGGCCGCGGCCAGGAAGGCCGCACGGGACAGGGCCGCCGCGGCCGCAGAAGCGGAAGCCGGGCACCCCCCGCCGGCCGGGGACTCCGGGAAGGGCAAGGGGAAGCGGAACAAGAAACCGCCCAGGCCGGTGCGCAACATCACCGACCCGGATTCCCGCGCGATGCACTGCACCCGCAACGGCACCGTGCAGGCATACAACTGCCAGCTCCCCCGGTCCGATGACGGCCTGTTCCTCAGCGCCCGCGCCACCCAGGACACCGGTGACGCCGCCCAGGTAGAGCCGACACTGGCCAGCATCGCCGCCGCGCAGAAGATCATCGCCGCCGGGCACCAGGCAGGCGGGCACTGCCCGGCGTTGTCCGTCATCGGCACGATCACCTACGACGCCGGGTACTTCAGCGAGAAGAACTGCCAAGCCGACGGCCCGGACCGGCTGATCTCCCCCGGCTCCTGGACATCGGCCGGGAGCGAAGGCCCGCACACTCCGGCCTGCCGGCATCAGGACCCCCGCGATCAGATGGTCCATAACCTGTCCACCCGGCAGGGCCGTGACATCTACCGGCGCCGCGCGCCGCTGTCCGAGGGCGGGTTCAGCTTCCTCAAGGACAGAATCGGGCTCCGCCGGTTCTCCATGCGCGGCCTGCCCTTCGCCCAGGCCGAGCTCACCCTGGCCGCGACCGTCAGCAACCTGATGCTGCTCCACCGAAGGCTCCCCGGCCTTCCCTGACCGGCACCCGGCCGCCACTATCCACAGCACCGATGTCACCCGGCCAGCCCGGCATGCCCGGAACCAGTCTCTCCCGCCGCGCCGGGCCTGGCTCCGGGCGCCCGCAACACCCCTAACAGGCCGCCAGCGCTGCCATCAAAGACCCGCAACCCGCGACCGGACCGGCGCGGCCGATCACTAACTTCGCCGCCGCGAAAGTTCTGCAACACGCCCTAGACTTAAGTTTTAACCTACGAGGTTCCTGTTTGCGCAGTCGTCGGGGTTGAGCAGCATAATCTTCTGCTCAGCCGGCTCATGGTGCCTGACCTGCTGCTACGACGGCTGCCCGAGTTCTCTATTGCTGAGCCTTTCCCGGCGGGCGCGGTCGCCGCGACATTTCCCGCAGCAGTGTATACACACAATTAATTCACAATTGTGAATTACCTGTAATTGCTGGACAGGCAACGGCTCCTGCCTTTATGCCTGGTTTCTGCCAAGAGACCTGGCTAAAGGAGGAGCCGTTGAACCACCATGTTCTCACGCCGTTGCCCGGCGGGCGGCAGCTCCCGCTGCTGGCGCCGGCATCTCTGGATCCGGCCCAGCTCGCCGGTGCCGTTGACCGGTTCCTGGCGCTGCGGGAATTCCGCTCCGAGCTGTATGCCTGCCTGACCTCGCGGGCGGACGCGCTGTTCGAGCTTGCCGACGCGGTCCTGTGCGCCGATCACGCGGTGATGTCGCTGGTGCAGCTGTGCCTGGAACCGGAGTTCACCCGCGGTCACGGCGCGCTGTATGACGCGCTGGCCGCCGGGCGGATCGATGACGAGAAGCTGTTCTCCCTGCTGGCCTCGGAACTACCGCAGGCCGTGGACGGCCCCGCAGCCCGGGAGTGGATCGCCGAGCACGACGTGATCGATCACGGGCTGCTGGACAAGACGCTGGCCGGGCTGCCCCCCGACGATGCCCGGCAGGTGCGGGACGCGTGCGCCCGGTGGTCCCGGCTGCGGTTCGCCGTCGACGCGACCGCCTACCCCAGGCCGGACGCGTGGTGCTCCCCGGGCCGGGAGCACGTGCACAACGGCGCCTGTCACTGCAGGGGCTCATCCAAGACCGCGCCCGGCTGGGAGTACCAGTTCACCGCGGCGATCGGGCACCTGCGCACCGCGTGGGCCGCGCTAGTCGACGTGGCGCGCACCGTGCCCGCAACCCGCACAGCGCAGACGATCGCCCAGGTGAAGAACGTGCTGGGCCGGCTGCGCGCCGCCGGGCACGGGGCGAAAGCCGCGCCGCTGTTCGTCTTCGACGCCGGCTACAGCGCCGCCGCCCTCGCCGACGGCCTCCTGGGCTGCCCCGTCCACGTTCTGGTCCGGCTCGCGGCCGGCTCAGTGTTCTATGCCGAGCCCGTCACCTGGGAGGGCAAGTACGGCCGCCCTCCCCGGCGCGGCGCTGCGGTGCACTGCCTGGAGCCTGCGGACTTCGCCGCTGCCGCCGCCTGCAGCGGGCCGCGGGGCCGGAAGAAGCCTCTGCCCCCGAACCCGGAACCCGACGAGGAACTCATCCTCCCCGGTACCCCGCTCTACGGCACCGTCCGGGCCAGGGCCTGGCACGGCGTGCACCCCCTGATCCACGGCGACCGCGGCTGGTTCGCCGGCAGGAATAACCTGCCGGTCCTGCCCGGCACCCTCATCCACGTCACCGTCGAGCGCCTGCCCGACGGCCGCGACCCGCACCGGGCCATGTGGCTCTGGCACGCCGGGCCCGGGCCGCTGTCCCTGGATGAGCTCTGGCGCGCCTACCTCGCCAGGTTCGACATCGAGCACGCCTTCAAGCTCCTCAAGGCCACCCTCGGCCTCACCGCCGCGAAGGTAAGAGCCCCTGAGCAGGCCGACCGCTGGGTCCGGCTCCTCATGGCCGCACACGCCCAGCTCCTGCTCGCCAGGCCCTTCGCCGACGGCCTGCGCCGGCCCTGGGAGAAACAGCCCGATCCCGCCCGGCCACTGGCACCGGCCCGGGTCCGCCGCGGGTTCCGCAACATCCGCCGTGACCTGGGGACACCCGCCCGTGTCGCGAAACCCACCCGCCCCGGACCCGGCAGACCCAAAGGCAGCAGCAAAGGCCCAGCTCCCCGCTACCTGCTCCCCGGCGAAGCCAGCATGCCGCGCACAGCAAACACGCCACTGACCAGGGAAAAGGTTAAAACTTAAGGATAGGCGATGGCCGTCTAGGCGGTCGTAGTCAGTGGGCAGGTTGTGCGTGCGCTCTGGCATCGGGCGAAGGTTACGCGGTGCTCTGGTGGCCGGTACACCACGGCGGGGGATACGCGTCTTGTTCACCGTGGAGGGGACAGGGCCCGCGGGGCACGGTGAGCGGCGGCGTGAACTGGAGCGGCAGTTCCCTGGCTGGGAGATCTGGTACGTGCCGCGGAGGCCGGTCAGTGCGACATGGTGCGCGCGTCCGCGGATGCTGATCAGCGCCGTCCGTTCGGTGTAAATCTGTGGCTATTCGAACACGTAGGTGCCCGGGGCCTCGGCGAGCGGCGGGTACTGGCGGTTGCCGAGCGTCGCCCGGGCCGCCTTCTCGGGGCCGGAGCGGGCGATCAGCCACTCGGTCCAGGGCCGCCACC
>JBKQQQ010001056.1:0-2919 GCA_052144275.1 Streptosporangiaceae bacterium | reverse complement strand
CGGTCGCCGTGGCTGACCACTGGCGGGGGCGGGGAATCGCGAGCCTGCTCCTGCAGCAGATCGCAGCGCGAGCTCGCGCGGCGGGCATCGACTGCCTGACCGCGCTATGCCTTGCGTCGAACACCGCGGTCCTGGGCCTTCTCAGCCGGCTCGGCCCGATGACCACCACCCCACCGGAAGCGGAGGTCATCGAGGTACAGATCAACCTGTTGCCGCGTCGCTGAGGGCACGCCCGGCGCTGCGACGAATTCCCGGTTCGGGACGCGGTCGCATCCAGGTCCGGATATCCGCGCAACCCAATCACCCGGCATTACTCATCCATAACAGGATGATCTGGCGTCCGTGTGATCCACAGGCCGCTGATTACTCACCCGCCCGTATTCGGCGTTATAGCGTCGGACCGCTGGCGGTTCGGCTGCGTTCCGTGATCAGTGTCCGTCAGCGTGACGCGCTCTACGGCCGCCGTCATGGGTGCGCTTGCCGGCGGGCCCGGTGCGGTACCCGGTCCCGGGTGACCTGCGCGCATACCCGCTGGCTGGCCGCCTAGAGGCTGGCCGGGGCGGGGTCAGCCGGGCGGAGCACGGCCCAGCTGCCCCAGTGCGCCTGGCTGCAGACCGCGTCCTGCGGGCGGCCCGTCGCCGCCGTCATCGCCCCGGCCAGGACCTGGGCAGGCACGAAGAACGGGGCACCCTCCCCGAGCGCGTTGGACCACACCAGCACCGCCCCCGCGGCCATGACCCGGGCGGCCTCGACGGCGAACAGCGGCCCGTCGCCGATGACGACCGCGTCCGCACAGCCGTCTGCCAGCGGCAGCCGGGCGGCATCGGCCTGGATCCGGCACCCCGCGACCGAGCGCGCCAGCATGCCGCCTGACAGGTCCACCGCGATCACCTCCGGCCACACCTGCGCGATCAGCGGGGTCAGCAGCCCGGTGCCCGAGGCGATCTCCACCGCCCGCCCGGGCCGGAACGGGCCACCGCGGGCCAGGGCATCGGCCAGCACCGGGCGCCGGTACCCGCCGCGGGAGTCATCCCACCCGGCGGCGGCCGCGTCGAACCCCGCCCGCATGGCGGCTGCCTCCTGCCAGTCCCACGTGCCCGGCCGCATCGCCAGGCGGCTGGCACGCTCCTGGCCCTGGGCCGCTTCCGCCCGCACCGGCTTGCCCGGCGGTGCCGGCACCACCCTGGCCAGCTCACGGATCACCCCGCCATCATGCCCGCCCGCGGCCCTCACCCGCCAGCCCGGCCACGGAAGCCGGCGAGCCGCCACCCCCGCGGAACGATCTACCTAGGCCACGTTCTGCGATCGACATCCGTTGAGGACTCACGACCAATAACCGCCGATATGGCGGAAAATCCGGTCGCAGTAGCGGCTGTTTATGCCGCTCCCGTAAAGAGTGTTCTGCGCGTGCCCAATACGCGCCCAAGTTAGCTCCACTCTGCTGCATCGAACCAGGTCAGGCCGACTTAGGCCTGTTCACTGCTCGTGAATCATTCACCTTATGCCCGGGTGCCCGGGTGCCCGGGGCTTGTGACAAGTTTCTCTACGGCTTCAAGGGCGCACCTTCGGCGCGCCACGCCTGACGGCTAGGCCCGGCTACGCGATGAGGCGCGTGCAACCGGTGATGAGTAGAGGCGGCCGGGATGACCGTATGGAGGCGGGCCAGAGTCGTCGGGGACTCGCCGTCGCGGGGCGGCAGCTTCGCTCGCGCCCTTCCGGGCGGCAGCCCTACGGGCGCGGCGGCTGCCGCGCACGGCTGCCCCGCCACCGGCCGCAGCCGGTCCCGGCCGCAACGTCCCCCGATGCCGCGCGACGCGAGCTGGTCTCGGCCGTCAGCATCACGCCATGTGTGCCAATCGCCGTGCGAAAGTCACCGGGCCAGGGACGGAACGCCGCGCATTGTCCGGGTCGGCCCCTCCAACGTCAAGGGCACCCGGAGATCGTTTCTAACCGCTTCGCAGAAACTATCTTCGGGACCCACCCTTGAGCGCTGGAGCCTCTGCCGACCCAGCGGGCCTGACGGCGAGGACCAGGCCGGAGGCCAGGCCCGGTAGCGCGCGGCGAACCTTTATGTACGTAACGTGTACACACGTATGACCCAGAAGGACTATTTAGACGTATATCCAGAAGGGCTATATGTCACAACGTAGCTATTGCAACGCACTGAGCGTAACCAAGCTGGACTTTTTTTGGGGCGGCAAAGCCAAGTAAGCAGCTAGTCCCGTGGCGGCAGCCGCGTCCACGAGTACAACCCAGATGAGATCACCGTGTGCGAGTCCAACGAGCGCGGACATGGCGGTACCGACTGCGGCGAGCAGTCCCACCATGCTCCGGGGCATTGGCCCTCCTGCGCGGTGAGCTACGTGCAACTAACGTGCAACATCGCTCGGTGAAATGCGGCCACTGGCAGTCAGCGAGGGTTACGGACCCGTTTCAGCCACCCAGGGGACCAAGGATCACATTACCGCTGGTCAGAGCCTTACGGGCGTATCCTGTGCTGGTGGTCAGGGACAGGATCGAACTGTCGACCTTCCGCTTTTCAGGACGGCGTACGCAGCCGCAGCAGCCTCTAACCGAGCGTGATTTTAGCCCATGTCCCTCCCACGTGGACCAGATACGGACCAAGCAGTGCGATGTGTCGTGATCCGCGCAGCTAGCGTTACTGTGCACCTACAGCCTCCGGAGTCGTTAGTCGGTGGGCCCTTGGACTCCGGTGGGGCGGGGGTCGGCGCCCCTTAAGGGCGGCCTTCATGCGTTGACGCTCAGCCTCGGCGGTGGGACCATTTAGCTATTCCTGATAGGCATCGCGTGAATCGCCGTTGGAGGTGTGGTGATGCCGAAGTACTTGTGTATGGGTGGGTACAGCCCCGAGGCCTGGACGCTCATGGTGAAGGACCCCAGCGATCGGGCAGCCGCCGT
>JBKQQQ010001055.1:0-3874 GCA_052144275.1 Streptosporangiaceae bacterium | reverse complement strand
AGCATTCGAACGCTAAACGTTTTAGGTGCGTTTATCCTGCACTCTTAGCTGGGGGAGAGGTGGGTCGGCAAACCGTTTTGGTACCGCCGCCCGGGCCCTTTTCGGGCAGCCGCAATCCACTTCGGGGACAGGGAAGCTTTCAGGAGGCACTGGTGAGATCCTCATATCGATTCGCCCTCGCGGGCATCGCCGCCGCGACGTTGTTCGCGGCCGGCTGCTCGTCGTCGAGTTCCTCGGCGAGTTCGAGCGGCAGCAGCACCAACTGGGCGACGGAGACCTCCGCCTCGGCCGGAGGCGGCATGAACGCTCTTGTCGCGGCGGCCAAGAAGGAAGGCACGCTCAACGTCATCGCGCTGCCGCCGACGTGGGCGAACTACGGCGCCATCCTTTCGGCCTTCACCGCCAAGTACGGCATCAAGATCAATTCCGCCAACCCCACAGGCACCAGCCAGCAGGAAGTCGACGCGGTCAAGACGGAGAACGGCACCGCCAAGGCGCCGGATGTCCTGGACATCGGCATGGCCGTCGCCTTGGCCAACACGAACCTGTTCGCACCGTATGAGGTCAGCACCTGGAGCAGCATCCCCACTGCCCAGAAGGCGCCGAACGGTATCTGGGTGCAGGACTACGGCGGCTACATGGCGGTCGGGTACTCAAGCAAGTTCGGGACGATCACCTCGCTGAACCAGTTGCTCGGCCCGCAGTTCAAGAACGCGGTCGCCCTGAATGGCAACCCGACCTCGGCTAACGCCGGCCTGAACGGCGTCATGATGGCGAACCTCGCGGAGGGCGGAACGGCCGACAACATTGCCGACGGCGTGTCCTTCTTCTCCAAGCTCAAGGCCGCCGGCAACTTCTCCCCCATATCGGCTACCGGGGCCACGATCAAGGCGGGCACGACCCCGGTCGTGTTCAACTGGGACTACCTCAACCTGCCGAGCTACGTGGGCGTGTCGAACTGGAAGGTGTTCATTCCGTCGAACGTCGCCCTGGGCGGGTACTACGCGCAGGCCATCAACAAGAACGCGCCGGACCCGGCGGCGGCCCGGCTGTGGGAGGAATTCCTCTACTCCCAGGCCGCCTCGGGCGGGCAGAACCTCTGGCTCGAAGGTGGCGCCCGGCCGGTAGAGCAGGCGGCCATGCAATCTAACGGCAGCATCAACACTGCCGCGGCCTCCAAGCTGCCCGCGGTCACCGTGACGCCAACGTTCCTCAGCCCGACCCAGGCCACCGACGCCGCGAATTACCTGGCGGCGAACTGGGCGAAGGCCATCGGCTAGCGAGGGACGGTGGCTGTCGCTGCGACAACCGAGACCGGCGCCCGGCCCTCGTGGTCCGGGCGCCGGCCGTCTGCTCCGGCCTGGGCCGGCACCGTCCCGTTCTTCGCCTACGTCGGGGTCTTCCTGCTATGGCCGACGGGGATCGTGGTCGTCGACGCGCTCAAGAACCCGAACGGCTCGTGGGCGTTCTCCAACATCAGCGAGCTCGGCGACCCGCTGGTGCGCGGTTACTTCATCGGCTCGTTCAAGCTGTGCCTGCTCTCGTCGGTGTCGGGGGCCGTGTTCGGCGCGATCCTGGCCTATGCCGTAGCGTCGGGGAACCCGGACGGCATGGTGCGCAGGCTGTACCTGGCCATCTCGGGCGTCCTCGCCCAGTTCGGCGGGGTCACGCTGGCGTTCGCGTTCCTCGTGCTCCTCGGCCCGGTGGGGCTGCTGTTCCACGCCAGCTGGTACTTCGACTTCCCGTGGGGAATCGGGCTGATCTACACGTATTTCCAGATCCCGCTGATGGTGCTGGTCTTCCTGCCCGCGATCGACGGGCTGAAGATCCAGTGGCGGGAGGCGTCGGAGAACCTTGGCGCCTCGGCGTGGCAGTACTGGCGGTATGTCGGCGGCCCGCTGCTGGCGCCAGCCTTCCTCGGCACCACGTTGCTGCTGTTCGCGAACGCGCTGTCGGCCTTCGCGACCATCGAGGCCTGGGAGAACCAGATCGCCTATATTGTGCCGCAGCAGATCAGTACCGCGCTGTCCAGCGAGGTCGGGCTGAGCAACGTCAACGTGGCCGACCTGCTGGCCCTGGGCATGGTGATCATGGTGGCCATCGTCATGACGGGATACGCATTGCTGCAGCGCAGGGCAGCCCGATGGCTGCGGTAACCGCACTCAGCGAGACGCCCGCCGCCGCGTCGGCCGGGCGCCCGAGCGGCATGCAGACTCGCCGGCGCAGGCGGCTGAACGTGTTCCGCTATCTGGTCTTCACGGTGTTCGGGCTGTTCTTTGTCCTGCCGCTGCTGGCGATGGCCCGGTTCTCGCTGGAGGGGGCCAAGCTCGGCACGTGGTCACTGTCGGCCTGGCGGCAGATCGCCTCGTTCCAGGGGATAGGCGTTCCTCCCCTGCTGAGCGCGATCGAGATCACCCTGGAACTCGCGGCCATCACCTGCGTGGTCACGCTGGTGCTGCTGGTGCCGACCATGATCTGGATCCGGCTGCGGGTGCAGTGGCTGGCGCGCACCGTAGAGTTCCTCTGCCTGCTGCCGCTTACCATCCCCGCGATCGTGCTCGTGGTCGGCCTCGGTTCGATCTACAACAGGATCCAGCATTACGAGCTGTCCGCGCTCATGCTGTTCTGGGTCTACGTGATCCTGGCGCTGCCCTACGCCTACCGGGCACTCGCGGCAGGGCTGAACGCGATCGACGTGACGACCCTGTCCGAGGCCGCGCGCAGCCTCGGGGCGAGCTGGTTCACCGTGATCGTCCGGGTGATCGCGCCGAACATGCGGCAGGCCATTCTGAACGCCCTGATCCTGACCGCCTCCCTGGTGCTCGGCGAGTTCACCATCGCCTACCTCCTGCTCTATGACAACCTGCAGGTGGAGCTGTACTCCATCAGCCGGAGTACGCCGAACGCCGGCGTGATCTTCTCCACCTCGTTCGCCGCGCTGCTGTTCGCCTTCGTGCTGCTGCTGATCCTGTCCTACGCTGGCCGCCTCCGTCGCGGCCGGGGATGAGGTGCCGCTCGTGGCTTCTTCACCGATGACCAGAACGCAGGACGGCGTGGCCAGGACCGCCGTCGAAGTGCGGATGGAGGGACTGAGCCGGCACTACGGCCCCGTCGTGGCGCTCGACCGGCTGGACCTGACCTTGCAGCCAGGTGAGCTTGTCGCCCTGCTCGGCCCGTCGGGCTGCGGCAAGACCACCACGCTGCGCCTGGTCGCGGGGCTGGAGGACGCCGACACCGGCCATATCACCGTCGGTGGCAAGGACATCACCCGCGTCTCGGCCGCCAAGCGCGACATGGGCATGGTGTTCCAGGCCTACTCGCTGTTCCCGCACATGACGGTGCGGCAGAACGTGGCCTTCGGGCTGCGGCTGCGGAAGGCCAGCGGGGCCCAGCGGGACAAGCGGGCGATCGAGATGCTCGACCTGGTGGGACTCGCCACGCAGGCGGACAGGTATCCGCACCAGATCTCCGGCGGCCAGCAGCAGCGGGTCGCCCTGGCCCGCGCCCTGGCCATCGAGCCGCAGGTGCTGCTGCTCGACGAGCCGCTGTCGGCGCTGGACGCCAAGGTCCGGGCGCAGTTGCGGGACCAGATCCGCCGGATCCAGCTTGAGGTGGGCATCACCACGCTGTTCGTCACCCACGACCAGGAGGAGGCGCTGGCGATCGCGGACCGGGTCGGCGTCATGCGGGAGGGCCGTCTCGAGCAGCTCGCGCCGCCCACCGAGGTCTACTCGCGCCCGGCGACGTCGTTCGTGGCCGAGTTCGTCGGCCTGAGCAACCGGCTGACCGGCGAGGTCCGGGGCGGCGAGGTGACCGTCCGCGGCTGCACGCTGCCGCTGGTGGAACGCGATGTGCCTGATGGCCAGGTGGTGGC
>JBKQQQ010001054.1:0-22492 GCA_052144275.1 Streptosporangiaceae bacterium | reverse complement strand
GTGGTTGAGGCAGACCTCCACGCCGCCGAGCACGCTCGCGAGCTCGTAGAACCCGTCCAGGTTGACCTCGGCGAAGTGGTCGATGTGCACCCCGGTGAGCTGTTCCACCGTCGCGACCGTGGCGGCGCGGCCGGCCTCGTTGCCTGCAAAGGCGACCTGGTTCTGGCTCATGCCCGGATCCTGCGTCCGGAGCTGGGACTCCTTCGCGGCCAGGGACACGCCGTAGGCCTGGTCGATCTTGCCGACCTGCTGCGTTCCGAGCGTGTCGGCGAAGTTGACCCAGTCGTCGCGCGGGATGGAGAAGCCGACCGCCTTCTTGCCGCCCGCCGGGATGTGGATCAGGATCAGCGTGTTGGTGGCGTTCCCGCCGACCCCGTTCTCGATGCCCTGCCTGCTCCCGGCGTGCAGCGCGTTAAGAATATTGTTAGGCAGGATGTTGCCGTTCCAGTCGGTCCGGCTCTCGAGTCCCATCAGCAGGATGTTCTGCGCGCCGATCGACGGGCCGCTGGCGATGGCGTGCGAGCCGCCGATGCTGCTCACGTCGCGCACGACAAAGTAGGAAAAGCCGCTCACCGCGAGGACAAGGGCCGCGGCCACGCAGCTCAGGGCATACCCGGCCTTCCCGGCGGCACCCCACAACGGGGCCGAAGAGCCTGGCCTAACCATGGCATTTTCCTCAGGAGTCCAGCTCTGGATCGATACCGTTCGTCGAAGCCTACCGTCACGTTCCCGTTATCAATGCACAACGACTAACATCCAAAGCACATATGAGTGACCCGCAATGGCGCGAAGCGCGCCCCAGCAGGCCGTACGGCAGCGAGCCTGGAGCCAGGCCGCGCGGTCGCGATCCCGGGATCCCGCCGGGCGCGCCGCGGACGCCGCCGGCCGGTGCCCGGACGCCCCGCCGCGATCCCGGCCGTGTGGACATGGCCGGGGAGGTGGGTGGGGGGCCGGGCGATTCACGCAGGTCAGATCCCCGTGGACGTGATCCCGGCTGGACCGGCCGCGACTCCGGCCCGCGACGTGTGAGCGGTAACGGGTGGGATCCCGGACCCCCCGCCCGGCGCGGCGGCGATCCAGGAGCCGACGCGCAGACCCGCCGGATGCCCGCCCCAAGGGGGGTCCGGGGGGATGGGTCTCTCCCAAGGGAGGTCCGGGGGGATGGGTCCCCCCGGGACAAACAGCAGGGGGTTCCGGGGGGTCGTCCCCCCGAGTCAACACAGCCGACCAGGACACAGGCGGCCATGACCCAGGCGGCCATGACCCAGCCCCGCGGCATACCTGACGGCGCGGCGCAGGGCCGGGGCGGACCGCGCGATTCCCGCAGGCGGAGGAATTCTCCCCGGCCGCGAGGGCTGGGACGGTGGGGCACGCTGCAGGGCGGCCTCGGGGTCTGCATCATCGTCGCCAGCGCGGCCGTTGGCGCCATCGTCACCATGGTGGCCCGGAGCGCGCCCGGTTTCCTGCTCGGCCTCTTCATCGTGGCCGGCACGGTGGCCGCCTCGCTGGCGGTCCGGCCCAGGGCCGGCCGGACGATCTTCCCCGTCCCGGTGCTCTCCTACCTGGTAGCCGCCCTGATAAGCGGGGTCGTATTCGACCGGTCCGCCGATTCGTCCAAGACGGTGCTGGCCATCGGCGTGGCACAGTGGGTCGCTAACGGCTTCTTCGCGATGGCGCTCGCCACCGTGCTGGCCGTCGTCATCATCACCGCCCGCTGGTATCTCTGGCGCCGCGGCAGGCCGACCACGGGCGACCCGGGCTGGCCGGTCCCCCCAGCCGACCCCACCAGGACCGGCTCCGCCAGGACTGGCCCCACGCGGGCCGGCACGGTCCCGGCGGGCACGATCCGGACGGGCGGCACAGGACGCGATGGCACGGCGCGGCAGCCGCGGGCGGGCTGGGAGACCGCGGAATCCGGGTATCCCGCGAGCTTCGCGGGTCCGGGTAGGCGGCGGGGGAGCGGGGAGGCCACCGGACCCAGGGCTCCCGTGGTTTCTGGGGCTCCCGTGGTTCCTGGAGGTCCCAGGGTTCCCGGGGGTCCTGGGGGCTGGGGCGATCCGGGCTTGCTCGGCACCGGCCCGCGGCCGAGCCCGCCTCCCGGGGCGGAACCCTACAACTTCTCCAGCGGGGCGTAACGAAGCACCAGGTGCTTGACGCCGTAGTCGGCACCGAAGTCGATCTTCGCCTCGGCCTGGTCGCCGTAGCCGTCGGTCGACACCACGGTGCCCAGCCCGAACTTGTCGTGGGTCACCATGTCCCCCGGTGACAGCGCCGGCACCGGCCGGTTCCCTGGTGACCGGGTCCCCGGCCGCTGCGCCATCCGCTCCTGAGCGGGCATGACCGACGACATCGCCGCCCGCTCGTTACGGCGCCACTCGATGAGGCCGGACGGGATCTCGCCCAGGAACCTCGACTCCTTGTGGAAAGAAGGACGGCCCCACCAGTTCCTGGCCACGGCGCGGGTCAGGTACAGTCGCTGCTCCGCCCGGGTGATGCCGACGTAGGCCAGGCGGCGTTCCTCCTCGAGTTCCTTCGCGTTGGTCAGCGAGCGCTGGTGCGGGAACACCTCTTCTTCCATACCGGTGAGGAACACCACAGGGAACTCCAGGCCCTTGGCCGTGTGCAGCGTCATCAGCGTTACCAGGCCGCCGTGCTCTTCCCCCTCGGGGATCTCGTCCGCGTCGGCGACCAGGGACACCTGCTCAAGGAAATCCGCCAGCGTCCCACCCACCTCCCCTGCCCCCCTCACTGGCGAGCCGTCGAACTCGCGTGCCACCGACACCAGCTCTTTCAGGTTCTCCACCCGGCTGGCGTCCTGCAGGTCAGACGAGGTCTCCAGCGACTCCTGGTATCCCGTGCGGTCGAGCACCGCCTCGGCGAGCTCGGCCACCGGACCGGACTCGGCGAGGTCTCGCAGTTCCCCGATGAGCGCGTTGAACCCCTCGATCGCATGGGCCGACCGCGCCGCGAGGCCCGGCACGTCGGCGGGGCGGGCCAGCGCCTGGGCGAACGTGATCCGCTCTCGCTGCGCGAACGCGGCCACGTACTCCTCCGCCCGGTCGCCGATGCCGCGCTTCGGCACGTTCAGCACCCGCCGCAGCGATACCTCGTCCGCCGGATTGGCGATCAGCCGCAGGTAAGCGAGCAGGTCGCGGACCTCGCGCCGTTCGTAGAACCGCACCCCGCCCACCACCCGGTACGGCAGCCCGACCCGGATGAACACTTCCTCGAACACGCGGGACTGCGCGTTGGTCCGGTAGAACACCGCCACCTGGCCGGGAGTCGCCTGGCCCGCGTCGGTGAGCCGGTCCACCTCCTCGGCCACGAACGCGGCCTCGTCGTGCTCGTTGTCGGCCACGTAGCCGACGATCGGCGGGCCCGCCCCCTGGTCCGACCACAGGTTCTTGGGCTTGCGTCCCTGGTTCTGCGAGACCACGGCGTTGGCGGCGGCCAGGATGTTCTGGGTGGACCGGTAGTTCTGCTCCAGCAGGATGACCTTCGCGGCCGGGTAGTCCTGCTCGAACTCCACGATGTTCCGGATGGTCGCGCCGCGGAAGGCGTAGATCGACTGATCGGCGTCGCCCACGACGGCCAGCTCGGAGGGCGTGAGCGGTTCGCCGAGGCTGTTCACCCGCTCCGTTCGGCCGGAAAACAGCGGAGCACCGCCTGATATAAGTTCCCTGACCAGGACGTACTGCGCATGGTTGGTGTCCTGGTACTCGTCCACCAGCACGTGCCTGAACCGGCGCCGGTACTGCTCCGCCGCCTCCGGAAAGGCCTGGAAGAGATTGACCGTGACCATGATCAGGTCGTCGAAGTCCATCGCGCCGGCCTCCAGCAGGCGGCGCTGGTACTCACCGTAGGCCTCGGCCAGGGCCTTGTCCCGCGCGGTCTGCGCGCGAGAGGCGAAGGTCTCGTAGTCGATCAGCTCGTTCTTCAGGTTCGACACCTGGGCGGCCATGGCCTTCGGCGGGAACCGCTTGGCGTCGAGCTCGAGCTCCCGGCAGACCAGCGCCATCAGGCGCTGCGAATCCGCCTGATCGTAGATGGAGAACGACGAGGGGTAGCCGAACCGCCTGGCCTCCCGGCGCAGGATGCGCACGCAGGCCGAATGGAAGGTCATCACCCACATCGCGCGGGACCGCGGGCCGACCAGCGCGGCGACGCGGGCCGCCATCTCCCCGGCCGCCTTGTTGGTGAAGGTGATGGCCAGGATCTCGTGCGGCGCCACGTCACGCGCGGCGAGCAGGTAGGCGATCCGGTGGGTGAGCACGCGGGTCTTCCCCGAACCCGCGCCGGCCACGATGAGCAGCGGGCTGCCCTCATGCACGACGGCAGCGCGCTGCTCCGGATTGAGTCCGTCGAGGAGTGCTTCTATCGCGAGGGCGGCCACCCACATAGGGTAGGCGGTTGCGCTGACAAAAGCAGCGAACGCGATCCGCAGCGCCCCAAGCACCAGGAGTCATCTTGTTCTCCATCTGCGATAACGCGATACTTATGAACCCTGTGGTGACGCACGGTCCTTATGGTGGATATATCGTTCTTTGACTCCGGACGATGCCTGTTATGGGCTATTCTGGCCGTCTTGACCCTTAGTTGGATGCGGACGGGGAGCAGCTCGCATCCTCGCCTCTGAAATAGTGGGGGTGCCATGGGATCGCGCGGTCGATCCATAAGGCTCCGAATTTACTTTCTCGTGGCGATTCCGCTCATCGCCATGGTCGGGTTGCTGGCCTATGTGGCCGGCACGTCGGTCGATAACGCCATCAACCTGGACCGGGCACCCAACCTGATCAACGCGACCTCGCTGCCGACGGCTGAGTTCGTCAAGCTGGTGCAAAATGAGCGCGCCGCCGCGGTGATCTACCTGTTCCAGCCCACCCCGGCCAACCTGGCGGCGTACAACGCAGCCGTCAAGGCGACCGATGCGGACAAGCCGGCGTTCCTGACGGCGATGGAATCGCCGGGCACCACGGGCAGCGAGACCCCAGCCGAAGCGCAGGGCATCAAGGCCGTCATCGCGGGGCTGAGCCAGCTGCCGACGATCCGTGTCGGCGTGACGAACCGGGCCATATCCCCGCTGCAGGCGCTCGGGGGGTACAACGCGGTCATCCTGAACGAGCCCAGGCTGTTCCTGGCCGAAGCCGACAGCCTGACCAATGCCACCGCGGCCGCCCAGGCCCTCGGGCTGATCGGGACGGTGTCGGCCCGGGAGGCCCTCTCGCAGGAGTACGCGCTGCTTTCCGGGGTGCTGGCCGGGAACAGGATCACCCAAGCCGACCGCGCGGCCTTCTCCGAGATGGCCGCGACCCGCCAGGGCGACGTGGTGGACGCGGACTCCCTGCTGGATCCGGCCGGCGGGGCGGTATTCAACGCCCAGGTGAACAACGCCGAGCAAACGCAGCTGACCGATATCGAAGGGGCGGTGGCGGCCGGCACTCCCGTCGCCATGCTGCCGGTCAACCTAGCCGAGTGGCAGGGGCTGGCCGGACAGCTGCTCAACCAATACTTCACCGGCGGCGTCAACCTCGCCAACGCCCAACTCGCGGTCGACCACACGATCAGCCGGTCGGCCTGGACCAGGGTCGCGGTCACCGGCGGCATCGGCCTGGTCGGGCTGCTCGTCACCATTGCGGTGACCATCCTGGTCGGGCGGGGCATCATCCGCCGCCTGGCCGGCCTGGAACGGACGGCCCTGCAGCTCGCCGAGGTTCAGCTGCCCGACGTCGTGGCCAGGCTCAGGCGCGGCGAAAACGTCGACGTGAACGCCGAGGCGCCGCCGCTGCAGGTGGGCGGCGACGAGATCGGCCGGGTCGGGCAGGCGTTCGACCTGGTCCGGCAGACCGCTGTCCGGGCGGCCGTGGAAGAGGCCCGGCTGCGGCAGGGACTCAACGATGTGTTCCGCAGCCTGGCCCGGCGCAGCCAGTCGCTGCTGCACCGGCAGCTGACCTTGCTGGACCAGATGGAACGGCGGGCCACCGATCCGGAGGCCCTCGACGACCTGTTCCGCCTCGACCACCTGACCACGCGCATGCGCCGCCACGCGGAAGGCCTGGTCATCCTGGCCGGCGCGCCGCCGGGCCGGGGCTGGAGCAGCCCGATCCGGATGGTCGACGTGATGCGCGGCGCCATCGCCGAGGTCGAGGACTACGCGCGGGTGTCGGTCGCGACCCGGAGCCAGGCCGCGCTGGCCGGCTCTGCCGTCGCGGACGTCATCCATCTGCTGGCCGAGCTCATCGAGAACGCCACCACGCTCTCGCCGCCCTATACGTCGGTGCGCGTGTCGGGGGACACGGTGGCCAACGGGTTCGCCATCGAGGTCGAGGACCGCGGGCTCGGGATGGGCCCGCCGCGGCTGGCCGAGCTCAACGACCGGCTGGCCAACCCGCCGGAGTTCAACCCGTCCGACAGCGAGCAGCTCGGCCTGTTCGTGGTCAGCCAGCTGGCCAAACGGCACGGAATCCGGGTCACCTTGAAGGCCTCCCCGTACGGCGGCACGGCCGCCATCGTGCTGATACCGCGCCACCTGGTCGTAACGGAAGAGGCCCTCCGGGCCGGGCTGCCCGGCGAGCCCGCCTCGGTCGCCATGGCGCAGCTCACCGCCAACGGGAACCACGGCGCCCCGGCGGAACTGGCCGCCCAGGGCGGGCCGGGGTTCACTGAGGTCGGCGGCCTGCCCGGGCTGGCTCAGACGCCCGGGGTTCGCATCTCCGGACCGCTGCGCCGTTCGCAGGGGATCATCCCGGAGCGGTTCGACCGCGGTGCGCACGCCGCGCCCGCGCTCGGCCAGGCGAACGGCACCGGCGACACCGGGCCAGCTGACCTGCCGGGGCGGCGTCACGACCGGCCCGGGGCACCGGCCGAGGCCGACCTTGTGCCGAACGGCGCCGGCCCGACGCCTGACAGCGGCACGCCGTCCGCCTTCGACGTGTTCATGCCGCAGCGGCAGGCCCAGGGAACCGGCGAGACGCCCGCGGACGCCGGGCCCGGCGGGTCCGGGTCAGGCGCGCCGTACCCGGGTAACGGCTCCTACATCGCATCCCCGTCGTACCCGCCGAGCGGCTCATCGCCTTACCCGGCCCCCGGCAGCGGGCCGGTACCCGGCGCCGGGCCCGCGTCTGGCGCCGGTACTGCGCCCTTCCCTGGGACCGGCGCGGCTCGCTTCCCTGGGACCGGCTCAGCGCCGTTCCCCGGCGGCGGCGCCCCGTCGTATCCGGGCGCCGGCCCCGCGTCGTATCCGGACCAGCCCGCGCCGTTCCCCGGCTGGACCCTGCACAACACGCCCGGAGCAGCCGGCGGCCGGACCGCGCCCGGCCCGGGCACCCCGGCCGGGCCGGCCACTCCGATGACGCCGGTGGCCTCGTCCCGGCCGGGTCAGGCCTCCGGCCCGCCCTGGGAGCTTCCCGGCGGGACCGGGCCGCTTCCCGGGCCCGGCGGATCCGCGCCGGGCTCAGATGCGGCCGAGCCGGACGGGAACGGCGAGCTCACCGGGCTTCCGCGCCGGGTCAGGCAGGCCAGCCTGGCTCCCCAGCTCCGGGATAACCCGCCGCAGCGCCGGACTACGGTGGCCAGCGCAGGCCCGGCTAGCGGGTCTACGGGTCCTGCGGGGCCGATGGGTCCGAGTCCGGCCGAGATCCGCCAGACCATGTCAGCGCTTCAGCGCGGCTGGCAAGAGGGCCGCGCGCACCGGATGGCCGACCCGGGATCAGGCCCTTCCGGCCCGGGTCCGTCCGGCGGCGGGGCCGACGATTCGAGCACGGACGAGGAGGCACGTGGGAACTCCGATGGATCATGATGCAGGCGCGGCTGGCCGGGGCGGCCAGCTCGACTGGCTGCTCGACGATCTTGTGCGGCGCGTCGGACAGGTGAGCAAGGCCGTCATCTTGTCCCAGGACGGCATCGCGCTCGGGGCGTCGGAGACGCTCGAGCGCGACGACGCGGAGCACCTGGCCGCGCTGGCGGCCGGGTTCCAGTCGCTGGCTCGCGGCGCCGCACGGCACTTCGGTGGCGGCGGCGGGGTCCGGCAGACGATCATCGAGATGGAAACGGGATTCCTGCTGGTGTCGGCCGCGGGCAGCGGCACGTGCCTCGCCGTCATCGCCGAGCAAGGTGCCGACCTCGGCCTGGTGGCCTACGAGATGGCCATCCTGGTCCGCAGGACCGGAGAGCACATCAGGGTCAACACGCGCGCGTCCGCGCTCAGCGGCTGGGTTTAAGAGGCACCATGCCGTCTAACGATGAACGGTGGCTAGACGCCGAGGCCGGTCCGGTGGTCCGGCCCTATGCCCTGACTCAGGGCCGGACCAGGCACGCCGGGGCATCGTTCGACTTGGTCGCGACCGTCATCGCCACGCAGGCCGCGGTCACCGACCTGGGCTCGCTGGCCCCCGAGCACATCAGCGTCCTCCAGCTCGCCCGTGCGCCGACCACCGTGGCGGATATCGCTTCGGATGTCGACCTCCCGCTCGGGGTCGTCCGCATCATCCTTGCCGATCTGCGAGAACTCGGCCTGGTCGCGATCCGCACCCCGGTCGTGATGGCCGAACGGATCGACAAGCACACTCTCAGGGAGGTCCTCAATGGACTACGGGGTCTCTGATCCCGTCGGCGGGAACCCAAGAATCCCAAGCCAGCACCGCGCCATAAAGATCTTGCTGGCCGGGGGCTTCGGGGTGGGCAAGACCACGCTTGTCGGCGCCGTGAGCGAGATCAGGCCGCTGCGCACCGAGGAGCCCCTCACCGAGGGCAGCCTGCGCACGGACAGCACGGCGGGCGTCGAGGGAAAGACCACGACCACGGTCGCGATGGACTTCGGCCGGATCAGCCTGCGCAGCGATCTCGTGCTCTATCTCTTTGGCACGCCCGGCCAGCAGCGGTTCTGGTTCATGTGGGACGAACTCGCCATCGGGACGCTGGGGGCGGTGGTCCTCGCCGATACCCGGCGGCTGGCCGACAGTTTCCCCGCCATCGACTACTTCGAACGCAGGGAAATACCGTTCATCATCGCGCTGAACTGCTTCGACGGCGCCCGCCGGTACGACACAGAAGACGTCAGGATGGCCCTGGACCTCGAGCCAGGGCTGCCGATCGTCCTGTGTGACGCGCGCAGCAAGGAGTCGGCCAAGGAGGTGCTGATCGCTTTGGTCGAGCACGTCCTGATGACCGCGGCCGAGGAGCCGCTGTCAGGGATCGTGTAGCAGGGATCGCGCAGCAGGGCCCTCAGGGCCCTCAGTGCCCTCAGGGATCGCGTAGCACGGCCCAGACCGCCTTGCCGTGCCCGGCGATGGGGCTCCAGCCCCACACGTGACTCAGCGCGCCGACGATCTGCAGGCCGCGCCCGTTCTCCCCGCCCAAGTCGGGTTGCCTGGGCATGGGCGCTTCGTTGCCGGGATCGACCACGGCCATCATGACTTCCCCGGCCCGCCTGAGCATGCAGAGCCGCAGCACGGTCAGGCCAGTACCGGGATTGCCGCGCGTCAGGCCGGTCCGCGTCCCGTGCAGGACGGCGTTGACGACTAGTTCGTCGACGATCATCTCGGCGTCGTCCGCCAGCGCTTCCAGGCCCCAGCAGGTAAGCAGCTCCCGGACGAACCGGCGGGCCGTCCTGGCCTCTTCCGGCCGGGCGCTCAGCGCACGGGTGGTAACCGCCGGGGTCTCCCACCAGGCCGAAGGCACAGGAAGCAGCCGTGGCATGCCGTCATCGACCGCGGGCCATCCGATGCTGACTTCCTCATCGTCATCCCCGCTACCGGTCGCGACACTCAGATGCGCCAACGCAACAGCTTCCTGCATGTCATAGGGCACGAAAAGCCTTGCCCATCACGGTGGTTAACTGCGTGCTTGGAGACATGTTGCCTGATATATTGTGCAAATGCAAGACCAGATGCACGTTCATTCGCTTTGTGCACAGGTCTCCGGATAGACGCACGGGGGGCCGGCAGACAGGCAGGACGCATCAGACAACTTGCTCACCAGTTGCTGACTGGGGACTACAGCGAGTGAAGTTTTATTGCCTGGCGCGCGTTACCCTGTCGGAAGGGGATAAATATGGTCATCACCTACAACGGCATGCTCGCCGCAGAGCTCGGAGACGTCTGCTGGCAGAAGAGCTGGCACAGCAACCCGAACGGCGAGTGCGTCGAACTAGCCGCGCTGCCCACCGGCGAGATCGCGATGCGCAACTCCCGTTTCCCGGCAGGCCCCGTCCTGCTCTACACTCAAGCAGAGATCACCGCATTCCTGGCAGGAGCCAAAGATGGGGCTTTTGACCATCTACTCGGCGAAGCGAGCTAACTTACTCGCTAGTAGCAATACTACCGGCCGGCACGCGGCGACACGACGGTAACAGCCTGGCGAACTGGTCACTCATGACCTGCGGAATCACGGAGGGATCAGGACATCTGTTGAATTGTCACACAACCCTCTTCCGCAAGCGTGAGATCACGTGGGAGACTGGTCCACACCCCGCCAGGGTCTAGAGTGCGACGATGCGAGGAGTGCCGATGGTCTCGTCTGAAGACTCGGCCTGGGACGTTCCCCCCAGCATTTTTGGCACGCGCGCGGGCGGGCCAACCGTCCAGCGTTTGGTGCTCGGCAGCCAGTTGCACCGGCTGCGGGAGTCGCGCGGGATCACCGCCGAGCAGGCGGCCGAGGCTATCCGCGGTTCGCACTCCAAGATCAGCCGGATGGAACACGGGCGGGTCGGCTTTAAGGAGCGCGATGTGGGCGACCTCCTTACCCTCTACGGGGTGACCGACAGCGAGGAACGCGCCGCGCTGCTGAACCTGGCCAGGGAAGCGAACACCCCCGGCTGGTGGCACGCTTATTCGGACATCCTCCCCTCCTGGCTTGAGCCGTACGTGGGCCTGGAGGCGGCAGCCTCGGTCATCCGGACCTACCAGATCCAGCTCGTGCCCGGGCTACTGCAGACCGAGGGCTACGCCCGCGCTCTGATCCGGCAGGGTTCGGCGGCCTCCGAAGAGGAGATCGCCCGCCGGAGCGAGCTGAGGGCCAGCCGTCAGGAGATCCTCCGCAGGCCCGACGCGCCGCAGTTGTGGGTCGTCGTCGATGAGGGTGCGCTGCGCCGCCCGGTGGGCACCAAGGACATCGTCCGTGAGCAGCTGAAGTACCTCATCGAGGTGGCGGATCACCCCGCGGTGACCCTGCAGATCCTGCCGTTCCTCGCAGGCGCGCATTCAGCGATGGGCGGTCCGTTCACCATCCTGCGGTTCGCCGAGCCCGACCTGGCTGATGTCGTCTACATCGAGCAGCTGACCAGCGCGCTCTACCTGGACAAGCCGGTCGAGGTCGACAGCTACCTCGAGGTCATGGAGCAGCTCTGCCTCCAGGCCGAGCCGGTGGCGCACACCACCAAGGTGCTCCGCCAGATCCTCGCCGACACCTGATCTCCATCACGCTGACGCCAGGGACGGACGCCCGGATTCCGCTGGGCTAGGCCCTGGCCGCAGGCGTGCGCTCCTCGCATGCCCACGGTGATCCGTAGTCGTTCAGCAGGTCGAGGAACGGGCGCGGCGGCAGCGCCTCGGGGCCGAGGAGCCCGGCTCCGGACCAGGCGCCTGAGTCGATCAGCTCCAGCGCGACCACCGGGTTCACCGCGGTCTGCCAGACCACCGCCTGGGATCCGTACTCGGCCATCGTCCAGGCGTTGTCGACCACGTGGTAGAGGTACACCTCTCGCGGCGATCCGTCGGAGCCGGTCCCGGTCACCCAGGTGCCCGCGCAGGTCAGGCCGCTCATCTTGTCTCCCAGGGCAGCAGGGTCGGGCAAGCACGCCGCCACCACGTCACGCGGCGACACGCTCGCCGCGCCGACCTGCACCGGGTCGGTCTTGTCCAGGCCGAGCTTGTGCAGGGTCCGCAGCACGCCGATGAACTCCGAGCCGAGGCCGTACTTGAAGGTGACCCGCTGCGCGCCGATCCACCGCGGCATCAGCAGCACCTCTTCGTGCTCCACATTCACGCACTCGACCGGGCCGATGCCAGCCGGGAAGGTGAAGATCTCGGGCTCGCTGAACGGCTCGGTGGTGAACCAGCCCCGGCCGCGTTCCCAGATCACCGGCGGGTTCAGGCACTCCTCGATCGTGGTCCAGATGGAGAAGGTGGGAGCGAAGTCGTACCCGGCCACCTCGAGGTTCGCTCCGTCCCGGACGCCGAGCTCGGCGATCTCGCTGAACAGCTCATCGGCGGCGTACCTGGCGAACACGTCGGACAGCCCGGGCTCCACGCCGATCCCCGCCAGCGCGAGCTTTCCTGACCGCTCCCACTCCGGCGCCATCGCGAACTGCTCGTCGCCGAGCTTGACGCCGGTCTGGTGGTAGGGGTCCTCCGGATGGGGGTACGACAGCGACATCGCCATGTCCAGGTAGTGGGTGCCGGCCTGGAGCGCGGCGCGGAATAGCGGCATCACGAAGCGGGGATCGGTGGCGTTCATGAGCGCATCGCACCGGTGCTGCCGGAGCAGGCTCACGGTCGTCGGCACGTCACGCGCGTCCAGCTGGACGGCCTCGTACCCGTCGCGGGCCGCCGCGGCGCGCTGCGCCCGGCCTAGGTCGTAGTCGGCGATGACCAGCTCGGCGAACGGGCGGCGGGCGGCAATCCGGGCGAATGCCGCGCCAACGCCGCCTGCGCCCACCAGGAGTATGCGCATGAGGCCGATCATAGACCTCCGCCCGAGTTGGCAGACGAGACCGGCCGTGGAATTTAGCTTTTACAACGGATATCGTTGCCCGAAACCATCATCTGATGCTAGAACCGTAGCATTAGGGGTGCTGATATCGTCGTCACGCCCCGGCGCTCCATTCGTGACATCGGGTCCGGCCGATTCGGCGGGCCGCGTGCCTGGCCCGGCCACGCCGGGTCAAAGCCAGGAGGGTGAGACATGGCCAGCACCACCGCGTCAGAGCTGCAGCCAGTCGAGGAATACAAAGACAAGGGCCTGAAGGGCGGCGCCCTCGGCCTGCTCTCGAGCATCGTGATGGGCGTCGCCTCGACGGCTCCCGCCTACAGCCTGGCGGTGACCCTGTTCTTCGTGGTGGCCGCGGTGGGGCTCAAGTCGCCCGCGGTCGCCGTGCTGGCCTTCATCCCGATGCTGCTCTGCTCGATCGGCTACAGCGAGATGAACAAGGCCGACCCTGACTGCGGGACCACGTTCACCTGGGCGACGCGGGCGTTCGGCCCTAAGACCGGCTGGGCCGGCGGCTGGGCGATCGTGGCCGCCGACATCCTGGTCATGGCCAGCCTGGCCCAGGTGGCCGGGCAGTACGTGTTCCTGCTCGTCGGCGCGGACGGCATCGGCTCGAACGCCACCAGCGGCTGGGTGCTGCTCACCGGGATCCTGTGGATTGTCGCGATGAGCTATATCTGCTACCGGGGCATTGAGGTCTCCGCGTGGTTCCAGCGCATCCTGCTGACCATCGAGATCATCATGCTCCTCGTGCTTGCGGTGACCGCGCTGGTCAGGGTGTGGACCGGACACCACCCCGCCGGATCGGTCACGCCGAGCTTCAGCTGGCTGCTGCCGACCCACCTGGGCTTGTCCGCCTTCATCACCGGGCTCATCCTCATGCTGTTCATCTACTGGGGCTGGGATACCGCCGTCTCGATCAACGAGGAGACGAAGGACAAGGCCAAGACGCCGGGCCGGGCCGCGATCATCTCCACCGTGATCCTGCTCATCACCTACGCCATCGTCATCTTCGGCATACAGGCGTTCGCCGGGATCGGCACCAAGGGCATCGGGCTGGCCAACCAAGCGCACGAGTTCGACGTGCTGTCGGTCACGGGCTCGGCGATCTTCGGCAGCAGCGGGTTCGGCACGTTCCTGTCCCGGCTGCTCATCCTGATGGTGCTCACCTCGGCTTCTGCCTCGACGCAGACGACAATCCTGCCGACCGCCCGCACCACCCTGTCGATGGCGGCTTACAAGGCCATCCCCGCGGCCTTCGCCAAGATCCACCCCCGGTACCTGACGCCGACCGTCTCCACCATCGTCATGGGCCTCGTCTCGATCGCCCTTTACATCCCGTTCAACTACATAGCCGGGGGCAACCCGATCGGCGACGCGGTCACGGCCATCGGGCTCTACATCGCCTTCTACTACGGGCTGACCGCCTTGTCCTGTGTCTGGTATTACCGCAAGACGTTGACCAGCAGCGCCCGGAACCTGTGGATGCAAGGCATCCTGCCGGCGCTGGGCTGGCTGATCATGTGGGCGGCGGGCATCTACAGCCTGCAGAGCGACTGGGTGGCGACCAACAGCCTCACCAGCTGGACCGTGCCGGGCCTGCACTGGGAGATCGGCGGGATCTTCCTGATCGCCGCCGGGGCCGCGCTGGTCGGCGTGCTCGGATTCATCCTCATGCGGGTGACCGCGCCCGCCTTCTTCAAGAAGCAGACCCTCACCAGGGGTACCCCGACCTTGGTCCCCGACGAATAGCTGACCCGGCCGGGGCCGGCCGACCCTGCCAGGCGGCGTGCTGAGCCGCGGTGGACATCGGCCCCGGTTAGGATGGCGGGCGTGCTCGATGACGCCCAGATCGGCCGCGTGCTTTCCATCATGGCCCACCCCGACGATGTGGACTTCAGTGCGGCGGGAACCATCGCGCACTGGACGGAAGCAGGGATCGAGGTGGTCTACTGCGTGGTGACCGACGGCGACGCCGGCGGCTTCGACGAGGACTTCCCCCGGTCCGAGATGCCGGCCGTGCGCCGGGCCGAGCAAGTGGCCGCCGCGAAGTGCGTCGGCGTCCATGACGTGCGCTTCCTCGGCTATCCGGACGGCCGGGTCGAGGCCACCCTGGACCTGCGCCGGGACCTGGCCCGGGTGATCAGGCAGGTCCGGCCGGACCGCCTCGTGTGCCCCAGCCCGGAACGGAGCTACGCCAGGATCCGGTTCAGCCACCCCGACCACCGCGCGGTGGGCTCGGCGGCCCTGGACGCCGTCTACCCGGACGCACGGAACCCGTTCGCCTTCCCCGAGCTCCTGCAGGGCGAGTCGCTGGCCGCCTGGACCGTGCGCGAGGTATGGATCGCCGGCGGCCCTGACCCGAACCACTACGTAGACGTGACCGCGACCTTCCCGCGCAAGATCGCCGCCCTGCGCGCCCACGAGAGCCAGACCGGGCACATGGAGGACCTGACCGAGCGCCTCAGAACCCGGCTGGCCCTCACGGCCAGGCAGGCAGGTCTTCCCGAGGGCCGCCTGGCCGAGGGCTTCCGGGTGCTTGACACCGCCTGAGCCGCACGCCCGCCGCGGCCGGACCCACGGGCACGCGGCCGCGGCAGGGCCGAAGGCTCGCCCGCACCGCTGGTGTTTTTGCTGATACGGGCCGATACCGGGCATAATTCACTGATTAAATCCGGCCAGAGAGAGTGATCCACATGAGCATGGAGCTCGACAACTCCTTTACCGTTCCCGTCCCGCCCGACCGCGCCTGGGACGTGCTGCTCGACGTGGAAGGGATCGCGCCGTGCATGCCCGGCGCGACCGTCGACGAGTTCGACGGCGAGGTCGTCACCGG
Organism: Streptosporangiaceae bacterium; assembly: GCA_052144275.1. Classification (GTDB taxonomy): domain Bacteria; phylum Actinomycetota; class Actinomycetes; order Streptosporangiales; family Streptosporangiaceae; genus Palsa-504. The sequence continues at coordinate 6,954 of JBKQQQ010001054.1, read as the reverse complement.
GCGGATAAAAGTCAAGGTCGGCCCGGTGTCACTGACCTACCGCGGGACCGCGAAATTCATCGAGCGCGACCCGGCCGCCCAGGTGGTGGTGATGGAGGCGTCCGGCAAGGAGACCCGCGGCGCCGGCACCGCCTCCGCGACCGTCCGCGCGTCACTGGAGCCTGAGGAGTCCGGTGAGGCGACCAAGGTCACCATGCACACGACGATGAACGTGACCGGGCGGCCCGCCCAGTTCGGCCGTGGCGTGATAGTCGAGGTGGGCGGCAAGCTGGTGGAGAAGTTCGCCGAGAACCTGGCCCAGCTGATATCCGGCGACGGCGCGGCCGCGGCGGACGGCGCGGCCGCGGGGGACGCCAGCACGGACGGCGCGAGCGCCGGCCAGCCGGCCGTCACGGCGGAGGCCGCGCCAGGCAGCACAGAACCCACGACCGTCGTCCCCGTGACCAGCACGGCTTCCGCTCCGCCGGCCCAGCAGAACGACGACTCCATCAACCTGGTCCGGCTGGTCGGCCCCGCGATCCTCAAGCGCGTCATCCCGGTCGCCGTCGGGGCGACTGTGCTCGCCCTGCTCAGCTGGCGCCTCCGGCAGGTGTTCAGCCGCCGGGGGCGCGGCCAGAAGAAGTAGTCCGCGGCCGGGCCTAGCGGACGACGACTTCGGTGACGGGGAGGGAAGAGTCCACGGGCAGGTCGAGCGGGGATGGCGCTATGCCGCGGGACACGATCTCCGCGCCGAGGGCGGCGACCATGGCGCCGTTGTCGGTGCACAGTCCCGGCCGCGGCACGCGCAGCTTGATGCCGGCCGCGGCGCACCGTTCCGCGGCGAGCGAGCGCAGCCGGGAGTTCGCCGCCACGCCGCCGCCGACGATCAGGTCGGTGACGTCGTTCCGCTGGCAGGCCTGCACGGCCTTACGGGTGAGCACGTCGGCCACCGCCTCCTGGAAGGACGCGGCCACGTCGGGGGCGTGGACCGGCTCCCCGGCGGCCTGCCGTGCTTCCACCCAGCGGGCCACCGCCGTCTTCAGGCCGGCGAACGAGAAGTCAAGCGTGCCATCGTGGTACTTGCCGCGGGGAAAGCTGATCGCGGCCGGATCACCCTCGCGGGCCGCCTTGTCGATCGGCGGGCCGCCGGGGAACGGCATGCCGAGTACCCGGGCTACCTTGTCGTATGCCTCGCCGGCCGCATCGTCGATGGTGGCCCCGAGCGGGATGACCTCCTGCGCCACGTCCGGCACGAGCAGCAGCGAGGAATGCCCGCCGGAGACCAGCAGGGCCACCGCCGGCGAGGGTAGCGTGCCGTGCTCCAGCTGGTCGACGGCGATGTGGGCGGCTAGGTGGTTGACCCCGTACAGCGGCTTGCCCAGCGCGAAGGCGTAGGCCTTGGCCGCGGCCACCCCCACGAGCAGGGCCCCGGCCAGTCCGGGCCCCGCGGTGACAGCCACCGCGTCGATCTCTTCGGGCCGGACCCCCGCGGTCGCGATGGCCCGGTCGAAGGTCGGGATCATCGCCTCCAGGTGCGCCCGGCTGGCTATCTCGGGCACCACGCCGCCGAACCGCGCGTGCTCATCCACGCTCGAAGCGACGGAATCCGCGAGCAGGTCGTGTCCGCGAACCAGCCCGATACCCGTCTCATCGCAGGAGGTCTCGATACCAAGCACCAGCGGCGACGCCATCACACGAGCGCCTTCCGCATGACCACGGCGTCGACGCCGGACGGCTGGTAGTAGCCGCGCCGGATGCCGATCTCGGCGAACCCGTGACGCAGGTACAGCTGCCTGGCCCTGGGATTATCCTCCCGCACCTCGAGCAAGACCTCCTCGTAGCCGCGCTTTTCCGCCTCATCGACGAGCGCCGTGAGCAATGCCGTGCCGGTACCCTCACCCCACCGGACCGGATTCACCGCCAGCGTGACCACGTCGGCCTGCGACCCGCCGGTGAACATCATCCCCGCGTACCCGACCAGCGCGGTGCCCTGCTCAGCCACCAGGTACAGCCGACGCGAGGCCGACTGCGTGAGCTCCGCCGCGAACATCTCCGGCGTCCACGCGTCTTCGGGGAAGAGCTCTCGCTCCAGGGTCAGGATCCCGGCCATGTCGGACCTGTTCATCTCCCGCAGCCGCACCCCTCCGGCAGCATTCGGGCCGCCGCGATGTTGGCCGGCCTCCCCCAGGCGGGCCTCCCCCAGGCGGGCATCTCCTGGGCGGGCATCATCCTGCCGGGCGTTCACGACGGCGTGACCCGTTTGGGCGGCCCGGGCTCCCTGGCGTCCGGCCGCCGCAGGTAGAGGGGCTCCGCGGCCAGCAACGGCACGGCCGGCCAGGGCATGGCAGGCGAGGGGACGGCCTGCTCGCCGAGCTGCCCGGCGACGATGGCACACAGCGTGCGGGCATCCGGATAGGCGGGCCCGATCACCGCGCCGAACGCCTCCGGGTAAAGCTGTCCCCCAGTGCCGGCCACCGGGAGTTCCGCCGCCCCCCCGATCGACCCGGCGCTGCCCACTCCGGGACCCTCGAGGCGCCGGCCGACGGCGTCGTACCTGGCCCAGTAGACCTCCTTGCGTCGCGCGTCGGTCGCCACCAGGAACTCTCGCCCCGGCACTGCCGCAATCGACGTCGCGGCGGCGATGACGTCCAGGGAGCACACCCCGTGCACGGGAATGCCGAGCACGGCTCCGAGCACCCTGGCGGTCACCACGCCGACCCGCAGTCCGGTGTAGGGCCCGGGGCCGACCCCTACGGCGACCGCGGTCAGATCCGCGCGTGACGCGCCCGCATCGGCCATGACCTTCGCGATCATGGGCGCCAGCAACTCACCATGGCGCCGGCTATCGGCGGCAAACGCCTCGGAAACGACCCGCTCCCCGTCGTGCAAGGCCACGCTCACCGCGGGGGTCGCGGTATCAAAACCCACCACAAGCACGTCGCCCAGCCTAGTGGGCCGCGCGGCGTCGCTGAGCCAGCCGACGGCTAGTGCAGCGAGGCCTCGGCCGCCTGGGCGAACGCCAGGGCGGCCGCCGCGAGCTGGGACTGTGACACCGGCCCGTACGAACCCTGGTTGGAGTGCTCGAGTCCGTTCAGCGTGACCGTCACGACCACGTTGTGGAAGCGCACCATGACGGTGGCCACGTCTGTCACCGCTCCGCCGACGCGGAACACCTGCATGGCGCTGAACGCCTGGTTGCCCAATCCGGGTAGGGCCTGCACCGTGGCCCGCGGGGCCGGGGAGTGCTTCGGCGGGGCCTGCATGTCCTGCAACGCCAGATCGTAGGCGTCGATCGCGGCGAACGTGGCGCTGCCGTCTCCGCTGGCCAGGCCGTTCGGCGCATACGCGAGCATGTTGAGTTCCATCAGCCGGTAGACCGGTGGCTTGTCGACGGTCCAGTTGCAGGCCGATTCGGCCGACCCGTTGACCGGCAGCGGCGACGCCACCTTGGCCTTGCCCGGCAGGTAGCGCTGCACGGTGACGCCGGGCACGACGTTGCACGCGCCGGGCACCTGACGCAGCTCTCCCGGCTGGAAGGTGGTGATGAGCGCGCCTGGCGTGACCGCCGCCGGCCCCGGCTGGCTGGCCGTCAGCAGCACCACCGTGAGCACGGTCGCCACCACGACCACCAGGCCGCCCGCCATGACGAACCACCGCCGCCGACGGCGGGCCGCGGCCCGCAGGGCGCGCCCGCCTGGACCCGGCGACCCTCGCGACTCGCGCGGCTGAGCCGGCGGCACATCCTCGTCGCGGTCCGCCTCGGGTTCATCCCAGTCCGCCCACTGCGGCACCGGTTCGTCCTGACGCGGATCGGAGACCCGGCGCGGATCGGCCAGAGCCCTGGGATCCGCGGTGTCCGCCTGGCCTCGGGGCGGCTCAGGACCAGTGGGATGCTCGGGGCTCATCCGGCCATGACCGCCGCGGCCACCGGGACCCGCAGCGTGGCTCCCTGGACCTGCAGCGCGGCTGCCCGGACCTTCAGCGCGGCCACCCGGACCCGCAGCGTGGCCACCTGGACCCGCAGCGCGGCCACCCGGACCATCAGCGCGGCCACCGCGACCCGCAGCGTGGCCACCTGGACCTGCAGCGCGGCCACCCGGACCTTCAGCGCGGCCACCGGGACCCGCAGCGTGGCTCCCTGGACCCGCAGCGTGGCTCCCTGGACCCGCAGCGTGGCTCCCTGGACCCGCAGCGCGGCTGCCCGGGCCGCCGTAGCCGCCGCCAGCACCGCCGTAGCCGCCAGGACGGGTTCCAGTGCCGCCTGGGCCACCGGAGCCACCAGGCCGACCGCCAAGACCACCAGGACCCGTAGGACGGCCACCAGTGCTACCAGGACCCGCGGGGCGGGCACCAGTGCCGCCGGGACCGCCGGGACCAAGGGGAACCCCGGGACCGCCGGGACTGCCCGGGCGCCCGCTGCCGGCCGGACGTCCGGGACCAGCCGGATAGCCGCCGTCCGGGGGCCGCCGTGGCCGCGCCGGACGGACCGGTGGCAGGTTGGCCCACGGCGGCGGGTCCTCGTCGTCGCGGTCAGGACGGTAGGACCTGGCCGGCGGGCGAGGCGGCAGGAACTCCTGCTCGGGCACGGCGCGCCTCCGGAATCGGGGTGCGGTACGTAATGGCGCGATACGCGAAACTGGGATCAGTACAGCGGAACTATAAACTGTGCTGCATTAAAAAGTTCGTGTTATTCAGATTCATGCGGCGGTTCTCGCCGTACCTTACGTGTACCGGCCGCTCGCACGGGCTCAACAGGCCCGTGCTCGCTAGCCGGTTCTGAATAACACTCACAGGCTACGGCGCCGGTGAGCACACCATGCCATCTCTCACCGTGACCAATTAGCCGGACAGTCCGGACGTCGCTGCCGGAGTCGGGCTCGATCGAGATCTCCAGGCGATCCTCGGCGAGACCTTCGGCCAGACCGGAGCCCCACTCCACGACCGTGACGGCGCTGGCCGCGTCGGTGTCGAGATCCAGGTCGTCCACCTCGCCGATGCTGCCGAGACGGTAGGCGTCCGCGTGCACCAGGGCCGGCCCGGGCCCGGCCACGACGGGATGCACCCGCGCGATGACGAAAGTCGGGGAGGTGACCGGGCCGCGCACGCCGAGCCCGGCGCCGATGCCCTGCACCAGCGTGGTCTTGCCCGCTCCGAGCGGCCCGGCCAGGATCACCAGGTCCCCCGCTCGCAGCAGCGCCGCGAGGCGGCACCCGAGGTCACGCATCTCCGAGTCCGTGGCGATCCGCATTTCAGCAGGCGGGAAACCCAGCTCGTTCGGCATATTCATTAGTGGGCACCGCCCGGATAGGTCCTCGGGACCCTAGCCCCGATGCCGGTGGCGATCTCGTAGGAGATGGTGCCGAGCGCCTCGCCCCACTCCTGTGCGGTGGGCTCGCCGTCGTCCCCGGGGCCGAACAGCACCACCTCATCGCCCGCCGCGGCCGGCTCGTCACCGAAGTCGACCACGAGCTGATCCATGCAGACCGTACCCGCGATCGGCCAGCGGCGGCCGCGCGCGCTGACCAGCGGCAGCCCGGCCGCGGTCCGCGGCACGCCGTCCGCGTACCCGAGGGGCACCAGGCCGAGGGTGGTCTCGCGGGAGGTTACGTACCGGTGGCCGTAGGAGACGCCGGTGCCCGCGGGCACCCGCTTGACCATGGCCAGCCGGGCGCGCAGCGTCATCGCCGGGCGCAGCCACGACGGCGCGCCGCCGGGCAAGGTGGACAGGCCGTAGACGGCCCCGCCGAAGCGCACCAGGTCGAGCCGGGACTCGGGGATGGTCAGCGCGGCGGCAGTGTTGGCGATGTGCCTGACCTCGGGCGTGACGCCGGCCTTCTCGGCGAGCGCGACGGCGTCGGCGAACGCGGCGAGCTGGGCGGCGATCGACGGGTGCCCGGGGATGTCGGCGCAGGCGAAGTGCGACCACAAGCCCGTCACCCGCACCGAGCCGCGCGCCTCGGCGTCCAGGGCGGCCCGGATAAGCTCCGGCCAGTCCGCCGGGGTGGCGCCGCCCCGGCTCAGCCCGGTGTCGGCCTTGAGGTGCAGCCGGGCGCGGACGCCCACCCGGTCGGCCGCGGCCGCGATCTTCGCGGCGAACGCCACCGAGCCGGCCGTGAGATCCACGTCATGCCTGATCGCCTCGGTGGGATCGCCGAAGGTCATCAGGCAAAGCACGGGCGCGGTGATCCCCGCCTGCCGGAGCGCGACCGCCTCGGTCAGGTCGGCGACGCCCAGCCAGCTGGCCCCGCCGGCCAGCGCCGCCCGGGCGGCCGGGACCATGCCGTGGCCGTACCCGCTGGCCTTGACCACGGCCATCACCTGGCTGCCGCGCACCAGCTCGCACAGCGCCGCGACGTTCCCGGTGATCGCGCCGAGGTCGACCAAAGCCTGCCTGTCCATGGCGCTCAAAGGCTCCTGAAAGCGGCGGGCAGGGCCCGAACCAGGTCCGATGCCCCGATCGGGGCCTCGCCGGTCTCGCCGGAACTCTCCAGGGCCGACGCGTCGTCCGCGGTGAGCTGGCCGGCGGCGGCGAGCCGGCCAGCCATGCCATGCAGGTAAGCGGCCGCCAGGCCGGCCCGGGCGGGCTCCAGGCCCTGCGCGAGCAGCGCCCCGGCCAGCCCGGACAGCACATCGCCGCTGCCCGCGGTGGCCAGCCACGGCGTGCCGGTGGGGTTCACCAGGACCGGCTCCTCCGGTGCACCCCCGGACGGTGCGATCACCGTCGTCGAGCCCTTCAGCAAGACCGTGACGCCCAGCTCGCCGGCCGCCCGGCGGGCGTGCTCGAGCCGCTGCGCCTCGACGCTCGCCGCGTCGGTGCCGAGCAGCCGGGCCAGCTCGCCGGCGTGCGGCGTGATCAGCGTGGGCGCCTGCCGCGGCAGCAGACCCCGAACCTGGCTCAGGATCGTCAGCCCGTCCGCGTCCACCAGCACGGGCAGGTCCGTGCCGAGCACCGCCGCCAGCCGCGCCACGGCGTCC
>JBKQQQ010001053.1:0-5583 GCA_052144275.1 Streptosporangiaceae bacterium | reverse complement strand
AGTTACGCCAGGGTCGTGAGCGGCAGCGACCCGCCGCGAGTCAGCCGGGCGTGCTCGGTCTCCTGGGTCGGCTTCGGCTGGCCCGCCCGGCCCCGGTAGCGTCCCGGCACGACCGCGCCCCGCTGGTACGCGGCGATCGCGGCGGCGGCCGCGTCGAGCCCGACCGGGCCGTAGTACAGGCCGTGCGGCAAGATCACCAGGTTGGCGGCGAACCGGTGCCCGCCCACGTGCGTCGTCTCCCAGACCTGCCCGGGATGCCGCTGGGCGAGCGCCTGCGCGAGCGGCACGCCGAACCGCGCGCAGCAGGCGCTGCGCTTGGCATGCGTGCAGACCAGGAACACCGGCTCGGGCGCCGGGGACCCGAACGACGGCGGCGTGCCTGCCGCCAGCTCCTTCAGGTCGCGTTCGGTCAGGTCCGGCGCGGTCGCGGACACCGAACCGAGCCTCAGCCAGGGCTCGTGGCCCGCGGTCCAGCCGGCGAAGACGCGGCGCACGTCGCCCACCTGGCGCCGGCCCGGCCTTCGGATCATCTGGACCCGGATGCCCAGCGCCACGGCGGCGGAGACCAGGGCGCGCAGCGGCGCGGGCAGCGCGGCGTCGGCGGCCTCGTGCGGCCACGGCCCCGGGTGCTCGATCAGCAGCCAGGCCCGGGACGCCTCGGGCGCCGACGCCATCGAGGGCTCGGTCCCGTCGTGGCATTCCGCGCCGTGCTCGCATGCCCCGGCCACGCTGGTCAACCTCCGATCCCGGAATCCGGTGAGTCCGTTCTCATGCTAGTTGAGGGCAAATGCAGAGCCGGAAAATTAAGCCTTTCGCCAGAGGACCCAGCCGCCGGCCTGGTTGGAGGCGACGACCCGCCAGCCGGCCGGCGTATGCGGCCAGCTGGCCTGCGCGGGCTGGGCGGGCTGGCCGCCCGGCCATGGCATCTCGACCACCGTCACGCCGGCCGGGGGCGACTGGCTGGCCGGGTCGAAGAACTGGAGCTCCGTCCAGGAAACCTGGTATGCCAGCGGCACCCAGGCCTGCCAGCCGAGGTCGGAGGAGACGGCGACCTGCTCGCCCGGCCGAACCCCGCTGGCGCTCACCGGCACGTTGACCGCCTGCGCCTGCACGGTCGAGGCCTGCGAGACCTGGCTGGTCATCTGGGCCACGGCCACCAGGCTCACGGCGGCCACGCAGGCCCCGAAGACCGGGATAACAGCCCGCCAGCGGCGCGCGGCGAGCGCGAACGCCACCCAGCAGGCGAGCAGGCCCAGCGTCACGGCCGTGGCCAGCAGCACGCTGGCCTGGGTCCAGTTCTGCGTCAGCACGGCCGGCTCGGCGAAGTTGAACGCCGACCCAAACCCGGACGTCGGCAGCGACGATCCCGCGTAGATGGCTACCGTCACGGCGGCCACGACGAACGAGACCACGGTGCCGAAAGCGCAGCCGAGGATGGGCCGCGAACCCGCCCGTAGCAGCACCACCGCGCCGACCAGGAAGAACGTGACGATCATGCCGTCGAGGTAGCGCCCGGACGCCCAGGTCTGCGTTTGGTCCGCGGGAAGCGCGGCCGGCGCGGTGCAGGCGATAGCGGCGGTGACCGCCACCGCGAGCCCGGCCATGATCCGCAGGTCGGTCCGGACGCCGCGGCGCGCGACGACGGCCAGCGCGGCCACCAGGCCGATCCCCGCGATGCCCCAGCTGTCGAGCACGAGCCGCCACAGCTGGCCGGCCGCCATCTCCAGCGCGTGGATCGTGCCCTGGACGCTGTGCAGGCGGCTCGCCATCTGACCGGACAGGCTGCGGGCGCCCTCCGGGTAGATGGCCGAGGCGAGGTAGTGGTTCAGGCCCCAGGCCGCGCCCGCGACACCCAGCGCGATCAGCGCGGCCGCGGCCACGCTGCCGCGGGCGGCGGGCCGGCGCCAGGCGATGAACGCGCCGACGGCGGCGTAGCCGGCCAGCAGCACCAGCCCCCGCGAGTGGACCATGTAGGCGAATCCGGCCAGCAGCGCCGAACCGGCCGCCGCCGCGTACCGGCTCCGGGCGGAGGACGCGGTCAGCCAGCTGTGCGTGGCCAGCAGCCAGGCCAGGGTGATCACCGGGAAGACGGCGTCGGTCATCGCGTACTGGCTGTAGAAGAACCCGGCGGGTACCAGGGCGGCCACCGTGGCCACGCCGTACGCGGCCGGGCGGTCTAGCCCCAGCCGGCGGCAGGCCAGGTAACCCAGCGGCAGTATGGCCGCGCTGATCGCCGCGTTGATCATCAGCACGGCGTGGTAGACGGTGGCGGGGTTGCTCGTGAACCAGTACACCGGCGTGATCAGCAGCGGGTAGCCGCCCGGGTACAGGGTCGAGCCGGACAGGTTGGCGCCTGGCCCGCCGGCCAGCACCCGCGCCGCGATCAGGTACGCGGTCTCGTCCGGATTGGCCAGCGGCATGACCTGCATGCGGCCGAACCACGCGCGCAGCCCCGCCTGGCACAGCCAGCCCGCCACCAGCAGCACGACCCACCGCCGGCTCGCGCGCCGCAGGCCCGGCCGTGCCTCGCTGGCGTCCGGCGCCGCGGGTTCCGCGGTGCCCGGCGTGATCAGCAGGCGTGCCAAGGCAGCTGCCTCCCTGGTGTCGCTGGATGGCCCCGGCCTTGGCCCCGGGTGTTGCGTTGCCGCGCACGCCGGAAAGCGACGATGCTGACGCGCGTCTGACCAGCGTGGTCCTTCAGTCTGAGAACTAGTTAGGCGGAATGTGTGTCCACGCCAAGAACTCGCTGGCTCGCGCCCGCATGACCGCCTGCGGCCGCTGGGGTGTACCATCGGTCGGGTGTCACGGCGGTATCAGCGCTTTACCCTGGCTCCAGGCGGAGCCAGGCGTTCGCGCCTGCGCTTATCACCGCCTGGAGCCAGTAACGCGACAGACAGCCCTGTATCGCTATGGGGTGTGCTGGTTCCCGGGGCCCGGGCAGCCGCCCGCCCGGGAGGGAGATGCCCCGATGACGCGCACCAGTGATACCCGAATCACCGGCTACGAGCCGCTGTTTTCTCCTGCGGCCCTGCTCGACGAGCTGCCGCTGAGCGACGCGGCCACGGCCACCGTGGAGCAGAGCCGCGCCGAGGTCCGCGCCGTGCTCGACGGCTCCGGTGACCGGCTGCTGGTGATCGCCGGGCCGTGCTCGGTGCACGACCCGGTGGCCGCGCTGGACTACGCGCGCCGCCTGAAGGCGGTACGGGAAGCCAGCCACGCCGACCTGCTGATCGTGATGCGGGTGTACTTCGAGAAACCGCGCACGGTGACCGGCTGGAAGGGCCTGATCAACGATCCCGGCATGGACGGCGGCCACGAGGTGCACCGCGGCCTGCGCACGGCCCGGCGGCTGCTGCTCGACATCGTCTCCCTCGGCCTGCCGGTGGGCTGCGAATGGCTCGACCCGATCACGCCGCAGTACATCGCGGACACGGTGACCTGGGGCGCGATCGGCGCGCGCACCACGGAGAGCCAGGTCCACCGCCAGCTCGCCTCCGGCCTGTCGATGCCGGTCGGGTTCAAGAACGGCACGGACGGCGACGTCCAGGTGGCGGTGGACGCGTGCCGGGCGTCGGCCGCCGGGCACACGTTCTTCGGCGTCACCCATAACGGCGTCGCCGCGGTGGTGACCACGGCGGGCAACCCGGATACGCACGTGATCCTGCGCGGCGGCCGGACCGGCCCGAACTACGAGGCCAGCCACACCGCCAAGGCGCTGGACCTGATCGCGGCGGCCGGGCTGCCGCGCCGGCTGATGGTGGACGCGAGCCACGGCAACAGCGGCAAGGACCACCGCCGCCAGCCGGTGGTGGCCGCCTCGATCGCGGAGCAGGTGGCGGCCGGGGAGCGCGGCCTGACCGGCGTGATGCTGGAGAGCTTCCTGGAGGAGGGCAAGCAGGAACCCGGCCCCCCGGAGACGCTCACCTACGGGCAGAGCGTCACCGACGCGTGCATGGACTTCGAGACCACCGCTGCCGTCCTGGACACCCTGGCCGTCGCCGTCCGGTCCCGCCGTAAATCTTTATCCCGAACGACCCAGGCACCCGCCCCGGCTCTCCGTCCCACGATCGTGTGCCGGAGAGCGTCATTTCCGGCGCCCTCTGGCACACGATCATGCCAGCGTGCGGTTCAGCCCACGGCGGGCAGCCGGGCCAGGGCCTCGTCGATGCGCTCCTGGGACAGGTCGTAGTCGACCATCTCGCCGGACAGGTAGCGCTCGTAGGCGCCCATGTAGAAGTGGCCGTGGCCGCACAGCGCGGTGAGGATCACCTTGGACTCGCCGGATTCGGTGCAGCGCTTGGCCTCCTCGACGACGGCCGCGAGTGCGTGCGACGGTTCCGGGGCCGGGATGATCCCCTCCGCCCGCGCGAAGGTCAGCGCGGCGGCGAAGCACTCCCGCTGCGGCTTGGCGACCGCCTCGAACAGGCCGAGTTCGTAGGCGTGCGACAGCAGCGGCGACATGCCGTGGTAGCGCAGCCCGCCCGCGTGCACCGGGTCCGGGATGAAGTCGTGGCCCAGCGTGTGCATCTTCAGCAGCGGGGTGAACCCGGCCGTGTCGCCGAAGTCGTACGCGTACACCCCGCGGGTGAACGACGGGGCGGCCGTGGGCTCGACCGCGCGGAAGACCGAATTGGCCCGGCCGGCCAGCTTCTCCCGCAGGAACGGCAGGAACAGCCCGGCGAAGTTGGAGCCGCCGCCGGTGCAGCCGACGATCAGGTCCGGCATGGACTCGCCGAACGCGGCGAACTGCTTGAGCGCCTCCTCGCCGATCACCGTCTGGTGCATCAGCACGTGGTTGAGCACGCTGCCGAGCGCGTACCTGGTGTCGGCGCTACCTCCGGCCGCCTCGACCGCCTCGCTGATAGCGATGCCCAGGCTGCCCGGCGAGTCCGGGTCGGCGGCGAGCACGTCCGCGCCCGCCTTGGTGGCCCGGGACGGGCTGGCGTGCACGGTGGCACCCCAGGTCTCCATCATCGTGCGCCGGTACGGCTTCTGGTCGTAGGAGGCGCGGACCATCCAGATCTCGCAGTCGATGCCGTACTGGGCGCAGGCGAAGGCCAGCGCGCTGCCCCACTGGCCGGCCCCGGTCTCGGTGGTGAGCCGCTTGGTGCCCTCGGCCGCGTTGTAATACGCCTGCGGGATCGCGGTGTTCGGCTTGTGCGACCCGGCCGGGGACACGCCCTCGTACTTGTAGTAGATCCGCGCCGGGGTGTTCAGCGCCTTTTCCAGCCGGTGCGCGCGGTACAGCGGGGTGGGCCGCCACAGCCGGTAGACGTCGAGCACGTCGGCCGGGATGTCGATGTAGGAGTCGGTGGCCACTTCCTGGCGGATGAGCTCCATCGGGAACAGCGGCGCGAGGTCTTCCGGGCCCACCGGCTGGAGCGTCCCCGGGTGCAGCGGCGGGGGCGGTGGCGCGGGCAGGTCGGGGATCACGTTGTACCACTGGCGGGGGATCTCGGACTCATCCAGTGTGATCTTGGTGCGCTCCGTCACGACCAACCTCCGACGCGGGTTTGGATCATCTTTCCGCACCCTACAGTGCTGGTCCAGGGGGACGACCCCCTGGAACCCCCGCACTGGGGG
>JBKQQQ010001052.1:0-6145 GCA_052144275.1 Streptosporangiaceae bacterium | reverse complement strand
CGTTCGGGCTGAACGCCACGCCTTTCACGCCGTACAGGGAGTCCATGTCAGCCGGCAGGGGGGCGTGCGGCGCCTGTCCGGTGGCCGGGTTCCATAGCCGTACGGTGCCGTCGGCGTCGGCGCTGGCCAGGAGCGTGCCGTCCGGGCTGAACGCCACCGCGTTCACGCCGCCCAGCCCCGGCCCGGTTTCCGCGCGGAGGGTTGAGCCGATGGCCCGTCGGGTGGCCGTGCTCCATAGTCGTACGGTGCCGTCCGCGTCGGCGCTGGCCAGGAGCGTGCCGTCGGAGCTGACCGCCACCCCGTTCACGCCCGGCACCGGCCCGGTGTCAGCCGCGAGGGGAGCGCCCACCTCGTAGCCGGTGGCCGTGTTCCATAGTCCTACGGTGCCGTCCGCGTCGGCGGTGGCGAGCAGCTTGCCGTCGGGGCTGAACGTCAGCCCCTTCACGGCGCCGTTGCCGGTATAGCTCGCGAGGGGAGCCTGCCCGCCGGCCGGATTCCACACTCGTACGGTGCCGTCGGCGTCGGCGGTGGCCAGGAGCTTGCTGTCGGGGCTGAACGCCACCGCGTTCACGGCGCCGTTGCCGGTATAGCTCGCGAGGGCAGCCTGCCCGCCGGCCGGATTCCACAGCCGCGTGGTGCCGTCGGCGTCGGCGGTGGCGAGCAGCTTGCTGTCGGGGCTGAACGCCACCCCGTTTACGCCCCCGATGCCGGTATAGCTCGCGAGGGGAGCCTGCCCGCCGGCCGGATTCCACAGCCGTACGGTGCCGTCGGCGTCGGCGGTGGCCAGGAGCTTGCCGTCGGGGCTGAACGCCACCCCGTTCACGGCTCCTATGGTGCCGGTACCAGCCCGGAGTGGAGTGCCGACTGCCTGCTCGGTGGCCGGGTTCCACAGCCGCGCGGTGCCGTCGCCGTAGCCGATGGCCAGCAGCTTGCCGTCGGGGCTGAACGCCACCGCGGTCACGCCGCCGTTAGCTGGATCACCGGGCAGGATGCCATCGCGTTGTTGTTCTGTCAGCAGGTTCGTCATGACCGAGGCGGCTTGATCGGTGGGAGCGACGCGCCAGGCGGCAACGGCGAGCTGTCGCGCGGTTAACGGATCACCGGAGTCGATAATCAGGCTTTCGGCTAGGAGTTGACGAGACACGGAGATGAGGTGTTGCCGGGCGGCGTCGGCGGCGTCGTTTACGGCGATGCCGGCCGCGCTGATGGCGATCACGGTGAGGGCCGCCAGGCCCGCGATCACGCCGCGCCGGCGCCGGATGCTGCGCCTTGCGGCGTGGTGAGCCGCGCGGAGGAACGCTCTGCTGACCGCGGGTAGCGGGGGATAGCGAGTGGGCGCCTCCTGCCAGCGGGTGGTGGCAACGTCAATCGTGGCGAGCCGACCTGGCCGGTAAAGGTATGAGGGGTCTCGGCGGTTGATATCCCAGGTGTCCGCGTCGGTGACGATCTGGCTGTACAGGGCGCGGTCGAGCTGATCATCTCCCAGCCAGTCCCGGAGCCGTGTCCAGGTGTGCAGGAGCACGTCATGAGAAATCTCGACGCTGTCCTGCCCAAGAACAAGCAGACGCTGGGCACTGAAGACGTTGATGACCGCATTGATGTCTGCCGCCATCCCGGCTTCCGGGGAGTCCAGATCGGTCCTGCTGCATCGGTGCCGAACGAAGCGGCCATCCGACATGACGACGGTGAGCTGGGTAAATACCAGACGTGCCGTGTCCCGCTGCCGGTCGGTCAGGGCGTCGAAGGCGGCCTGAGCGCCGCGGTTGACCGCGTCGGCGACTCCGCCCGCACGTCGGTAACCGCGCAGAGTCAACTTGTTACCCTCACGGCGTTCCCAGGTAGCGGCCATTGCCTGAGACATCAGTGGCAGCGCGCCGCTGCCTAGCCCGCCTGCGGCTCCTGCACGCAGCTCCGAGATCACCGCCTCGACTAGAGCGGGGTCCACGGCAAGGCCGGCTTCAGCGGCGGGCCCAGTTATCGCGAGCCGCAATTCCGCCTCACTCATGGGCCCGACCGTGAACAAGCCGGCATCCATAACAGCCCGCAACGGCGGGTAAGCAATGAGCCGGCCGAGGAAATCCGCGCGCATCGCCGCTACTACCAGCGCCGGCGGGAGCTTTTGCCGGCCGACAGGTACGGTGGCCGCCGCGTGCAGCGCCGCGATGAACGCCTCCCGCTCCGCCTGGCCGGCATTGGTGTCCTCCCCGGCGGTAAACAACTCCTCGAGCTGGTCGACCACCAGGATCAGGCGCGGCGTTGCGGAAGCCGCCGGAGTATCGGCTGGCGGGCTTGGTCCTGGATCCGCGCTGCGGCTCGCAGCACTTCTCACCGCATGCTCGACCAGCATGGACGCCTCATCCGGTGTCGCCGACAGCGACCGGTACACCGAGACCGGATCCGCGCCGGCAATGTCAGCTAGCTGCATCGCCAGTCCCCGTAGCGGGCTACCCGTCGGCCGGATTACCCGCCGCGGCCACCTCTCCGACCCCGGCCCGAGAGCACCGGCCGCAAGCCGTGGCATCAATCCCGCCCTCAGCAGCGAGGACTTGCCCGCTCCTGACTCCCCGGCCACCAGCAGTATCCCTGGCCTGGCTAGCTGCTCCGCAATCCGCCGCACCAACTGCGACACGAGCTCGCCGCGCCCGTAAAAAACCCGGGCGTCCCGCTCTTCGAATGGCACCAGGCCCGGATAGGGGCACTCCGACCAGGCCAGAGCCCCGCCAGGGGCCAGACGTCCGGCTGCCGCAGCAGCGGCCTCCGCTCGCATGGCGGCGTGTACCTCCGCCACCGGGGCGCGGCCTCGGGCTGCTGCCACGAACAATGCCACTACCGGTTCGGCTAGGCCCAGCGCACCGGCCAGCAGCAGGGCGGTGTCCTTGCGGGCGGTGCGGTTGATGCCCCGCTCCAGGTCACTGACCGAACGGGGGCTCAGGCCTGCCGCCTGCGCCAGCTCCTCCTGGGTCAGCCTGGCCTCGGCTCGCAGCTGCCGCAGCAGCCCGGCGAATCCCAGCACAGGCTGCTCCGCCATGGTCCCGGCATCCCTCCGCAGGCCCTATCCGGCCGGGGGCACCCGGCACAGCGCTGAAGGACTTGAAACCAAGACTAACCAGGCCGGACCTCGGGTCAAGATCCCATTGTTCCCTCAAACCACACAGAGACCATCAAATTAGCAAGGTTTGGCAACAAAAAAGGTACTTATCGGTTAACTATCCTTCGTTGCAACCGATTGCTGTTATAACGGTTACGGTACATTCCGGTCGTGTCGCTACAAGGATGCCTACGGAACGTGCATGTTCGACTACGATTTGGCCCGCAGATGCTCGGGGGGAAAGATGAGCACCTGGAATCTCCGTCTCACGCCGCTCGTCACGGCGACCCTTCTGGTCCTGGCCGGGTGCACCACCGCGCCCAGCAGCGTGACCTTCGCCGCGGCATCGTCCGGGCTCGAGCAGCCAGACCTCACGATCGCCGCCATACCGTCCGTCGATCTGGCCGGCCTTTACGTGGCGCAGGACGAGGGGCTGTTCGCCAAGGCGGGGCTGCGCGTGAAGATCAAGAAGATACCTAGCAGCAAGGCGGTGATCGCCGCCCAGCTGAACGGCCAGGTCGATATCAGCGCCGGAAGCTACGTCGGCTACATCGCGGCTCAGGCCGCCGGGGCCAGGTTCCGCATCCTCGCCGAAGCCTCCACCCTGCGGCCGGACACGCGCACGCTGGTTGTCTCGGAAAAGTCGGGTATCACGACCATCGCGGCCCTGGTGGGCAAGAAGATCGGGGTCAACGGAACCAACAGCATCGGCACCCTGCTGATCAGCGCCCTGCTGCAGGAGAACGGGATCTCGCCCAGCAAGGTCGACTTCGTCACGGACCAGGGCGGCTTCCCGGCGATGCCGGCGCAGCTTCAGCAAGGCGACTGGCAGGCGGCGTTTCTCGCCGAGCCCTACGTCACCATGGCGGAAGAGAGCTACGGCGAACAGGAACTGGCCGACCTCGACCAGGGCGCCACCGTGAACTTCCCCATCGACGGGTACGTGGCGACCCAGAAGTGGATCCGGCAGCACCCGAAGACGGCGGCCGCGTTCGTGCGGGCGATCGAGGAGGGGCAAACGCTCGCTGACAACGACCCCACGGCCGTCCGGGCGGCCATGGCAGAGTCCGACCAGCTGACGCCCGTCGTGACCGCGGTCATGGCGCTGCCCGGATTCCCGATCGGCCCGGTCGACGAAAGGCGCATCCAGCGCACCGCTGAGGCCATGCTCGAGTTCGGCATGCTGGGCCAGCAATACGAGACAGAAGTCGAGCAGGGAACTCTGGTCAAATCGATGATCGGCCCCTGAGAACCGACGCCAGGGCACGCACCGCGGACCGTTCGGCCCAATTTTTATCCCGAACGGGCCTGCAGTTTCTCTTCGGCCATCTGCCTGAGCCGGTACCGCTGGGTTTTCCCGCTGATGGTCTTGGGCAGCTCGGTGACGAACTCGACCGTCCGCGGGTACTTGTAAGGCGCGATCGACTGCTTGGCGAACTCCTGCAGCTCGGCGACCTTCGCCGCGTCCGGCGCCGCGCCCTCGCGCAGCACGACGAACGCCTGCACGATCATGCCGCGGCCCGGGTCGGGCGCGCCGATGACGGCTACCTCGAGCACGTCCGGGTGGCCGAGCAGCGCCTCCTCGACCTCGGGCCCGGCGATGTTGTAGCCGGCCGAGATGATCATGTCGTCGCTGCGCGCCTGGAACCAGTAGTAGCCGTCGGCGTCGCGGACGTAGGTGTCGCCGGTGATGTTCCAGCCGTGCCGCACGTAGTTCCGCTGGCGCTCGTCGGACAGGTAGCGGCAGCCGGTCGGGCCCTGGACGGCGAGCCATCCGGGCTGGCCGTCAGGTACCTCGTCGCCGTTCTCGTCCATGATCATCGCCCGGTAGCCGGGGACAGCCTTGCCGGTCGAGCCGGGCCTGATGTCACCGTCGGCGGCGGCGATGAAGACGTGCAGCATCTCGGTCGAGCCAATGCCGTCGATGATCGCGATGCCGGTGGCCTGGTGGAACTCCTCCCAGACCGACTTCGGCAGGTGCTCGCCGGCCGAGACGCAGCGCCGCAGGGTCTTCAGTGCGGAAGCCTTCCCCGCGGCCAGCATGGCCCGGTAGGCGGTGGGCGCGGTGGACAGCACGGTCACGCCGTGAGCCGCGATGGCGTCGGCTAGCTCGGCCGGGGTGGCGCGCTCGATGAGCAGCGTCGACGCGCCCGCACGGAGCGGGAACAGCAGCAGGCCGCCGAGGCCGAAGGTGAAGCCGAGTGGGGGAGTGCCGGTGAAGACGTCGTCCGGGCGCGGCTTGATCAGGTGCCTGGCAAAGGTGTCGGCGGTGGCCAGCACGTCCCGGTGGAAGTGCATGGCCACCTTCGGCTGGCCGGTGGTGCCCGAGGTCGACGCGAGCATGGCCACATCGTCGGCGGCGGTATCGACGGCGGTGAACGTGCCGTCCTTGGCCGAGCACCAGGCGGTCAGCGGCCCGTCGCCGCCGTAGTGCAGGGTAGTCAGCGCCGGCGCGCCGGCGGCCAGGTCCTCCGCGAAGCGGTGGTCGCACAGGGCCAGGCATGGCTGGGTCAGGCCGACGATGGTGGCGATCTCCCTGGGCCGCAGCAGGGCCATCGTGGTGACCGCCACCCCGCCGGCCTTGATCACCGCGAGCCAGGCCACGGCGAGCCAGGGCGTGTTCGGGCCGCGGAGCAGGACCCGGTTACCCGGGCGCAGGCCGAAGTCCTCAGTCAGCACCTGAGCCAGCTGGTTGGTGCGGCGGACGACCTCGCCGTAGGTCCAGGTTTCGGTGAGCCCCGTTCGGGCAGCCCCAGTTCCGGTGACAGAGTGCAGGCAGGGACGGCTGGCGCCGGCGCGGGCGGCGGTGGTGTCGAGGAGTTCGGCGGCGCAGTTGAGCCGCTCGGGATAATTGAGTTCCGGCAGGCCGAAGCGGAACTCCGGCCACTGGTCCGGCGGGGGGAGGCGGTCACGGCAGAAGGTGTCGAGGTGTGCTGAACGGGAAAGCCGCATCTGGCCCCACTTCCTTCTTTCCCGTAGGGTAGACCACCAGTATTTAACTTTTGTGACGGCAGTCAAGAGTCCGCCATACGTTGGGAGCGCTGGAGATAGGGGTGC
>JBKQQQ010001051.1:0-3879 GCA_052144275.1 Streptosporangiaceae bacterium | reverse complement strand
AGCATTCGAACGCTAAACGTTTTAGGTGCGTTTATCCTGCACTCTTAGCTGGGGGAGAGGTGGGTCGGCAAACCGTTTTGGTACCGCCGCCCGGGCCCTTTTCGGGCAGCCGCAATCCACTTCGGGGTAGGAAAGCTTTCAGGAGGCACAGGTGAGATCCTCATATCGATTCGCGCTCGCGGGCGTCGCGGCCGCGACGTTGCTCGCGGCTGGCTGCTCGTCGTCGAGTTCCTCGGCGAGTTCGAGCGGCGGGACTAGCAGCTCGACCAACTGGGCGACGGAGACCTCCGCCTCGGCCGGAGGCGGCATGAATACGCTCGTCGCGGCGGCCAAGCAGGAAGGCACGCTCAACGTCATCGCCCTGCCGCCCACGTGGGCGAATTACGGCGCCATCATCTCGGCCTTCACCGCCAAGTACGGCATCAAGGTCAACTCCGCGCTCCCCGACGGCACCAGCCAGCAGGAGGTCGACGCGGTCAAGACGGAGAACGGCACCGCCAAGGCGCCCGACGTGCTGGACATCGGCATGGCCGTCGCCCTAGCCAACACGAGCCTGTTCGCCCCGTACGAGGTCAGCACCTGGAGTTCTATCCCGACAGCCCAGAAGGCGCCGGACGGCATCTGGGTGCAGGACTACGGCGGCTTCATGGCGGTCGGATACTCGAGCAAGTTCGGCACGATCACCTCGCTCAACCAGCTGCTCGGCTCGCAGTTCAAGAACGCGGTCGCGCTGAACGGCAACCCGACCTCGGCTAACGCGGGCCTGAACGGCGTCATGATGGCGAACCTCGCGGAGGGTGGAACGGCCTCCGACATCTCCAAGGGCGTGGACTTCTTCTCCAAGCTCAAGGCCGCCGGGAACTTCTCCCCCGTATCGGCTACCGGGGCCACGATCAAGGCGGGCACCACCCCGGTCGTGTTCAACTGGGACTACCTCAACCTGCCGAGCTACGTGGGCGTGTCGAACTGGAAGGTGTTCATCCCGTCGGGCGTCGCCCTGGGCGGGTACTACGCGCAGGCCATCAACAAGAACGCACCGCACCCGGCGGCGGCCCGGCTGTGGGAGGAGTTCCTCTACTCGCAGGCCGCCTCGGGCGGGCAGAACCTCTGGCTCGAGGGTGGTGCCCGGCCGGTGGAGCAGGCGGCCATGCAATCCAACGGAAGCATCAACACTGCCGCAGCCTCGAAGCTGCCCGCGGTCAGCGCGACGCCAACATTCCTCAGCCCGACCCAGGCCACGGACGCCGCGAATTACCTGGCGGCGAACTGGGCGAAGGCCGTCGGCTAGCGAGGGAACGTGGCTGTCGCTACGACAACCAAGACCGGCGCCCGGCCTTCGCGGTCCGGGCGCCGGCCGTCCGTTCCGGCCTGGGTCGGTACCGTCCCGTTTTTCGCCTACGTCGCGGTCTTCCTGCTGTTGCCGACCGGGATCGTGGTCGTCGACGCGCTCAAGAACCCGAACGGCTCGTGGGCGTTCTCCAACATCAGCGAGCTCGGCAACCCGCTGGTGCGCGGTTACTTTATCGGCTCGCTCAAGCTGTGCCTGCTCTCGTCGGTGTCGGGGGCCGTGTTCGGCGCGATCCTGGCTTATGCCGTGGCCTCGGGAAACCCGGACGGCGTGGTACGCAGGCTCTACATTTCTGCCTCGGGCGTCCTCGCCCAGTTCGGCGGGGTAACTCTGGCGTTCGCGTTCCTCGTGCTCATCGGCCCCGTGGGCCTGCTGTTTCACGCCAGCTGGTATTACGACTTCCCGTGGGGTATCGGGCTGATCTACACGTATTTCCAGATCCCGCTGATGGTGCTGGTCTTCCTGCCCGCGATCGACGGGCTGAAGGTCCAGTGGCGAGAGGCGTCGGAGAACCTGGGCTCGTCCGCGTGGCAGTACTGG
The DNA here is from genome assembly GCA_052144275.1 of Streptosporangiaceae bacterium. Classification (GTDB taxonomy): domain Bacteria; phylum Actinomycetota; class Actinomycetes; order Streptosporangiales; family Streptosporangiaceae; genus Palsa-504. The sequence goes on along the minus strand of JBKQQQ010001051.1, from coordinate 1,991 downwards.
CGGTATGTCGGCGGGCCGCTGCTGGCGCCAGCCTTCCTCGGCGCCACGTTGCTGCTGTTCGCGAACGCGCTGTCGGCCTTCGCGACCATCCAGGCCTGGGAGAATCAGATCGCCTACATCGTGCCGCAGCAGATCAGCACCGCACTGTCCAGCGAGGTTGGGCTGAGCAACGTTAACGTGGCCGACCTGCTGGCCCTGGGCATGGTGATCTTGGTGGCCATCGTCATGACGGGATACGCGTTGCTGCAGCGCAGGGCGGCGCGATGGCTGCGGTAACCTCACTCGGCGAGACGCCCATCGCCCCGCCGGCCAGGCGGCCGCGCGGGATGCAGGCTCGCCGGCGTCGGCGGCTGAACGCCTTCCGCTACGTGGTCTTCACGGTGTTCGGGCTGTTTTTCATCCTGCCGCTGCTGGCGATGGCCCGGTTCTCCCTCGAGGGGGCCACGCTCGGCAGTTGGTCACTGTCGGGCTGGCGGCAGATCGCCTCCTACCAGAACACGGGTATTCCCCCCCTGCTGAGCGCGATCGAGATCACCCTGGAACTGGCGGTCATCACCTGCGTGGTCACGCTGGTGCTGCTGGTACCGACCATGATCTGGATCCGGCTGCGGGTGCAATGGCTGGCGCGCACCGTGGAGTTCCTCTGCCTGCTGCCGCTCACCATCCCCGCGATCGTGCTGGTGGTCGGCCTCGGCCCGATCTACAACAGAATTCAGCATTACAGCCTGTCCGCGCTCATGCTGTTCTGGGTCTACGTGATCCTGGCGCTGCCCTACGCCTACCGGGCGCTTGCCGCCGGGCTGAGCGCGATCGACGTGACTACCCTGGCGGAGGCCGCGCGCAGCCTCGGGGCGAGCTGGTTCAGCGTGATCGTCCGGGTGATCGCGCCGAACATGTGGCAGGCCATCCTGAACGCCCTGTTGCTGACCGCAGCCCTGGTGCTTGGCGAGTTCACCATTGCCTACCTGCTGCTGTACACCAACCTGCAGGAAGAGCTGTACGCCATCAGCCGGAACACGCCGAATGCCAGCGTGGTCTTCTCCACCTCTACTGCCGCGCTGTTGTTCGCCTTCGCGCTGCTGCTGATCCTGTCCTACGTTGGCCGCCGCCGCCGCGGCCGGGGATGAGGTGCCGCTCGTGACTTCACCAGTGACCAGAACGCGGGACGGCGCGGCCAGGACCGCCGTCGAAGTGCGGATGGAGGGACTGAGCCGGCATTACGGCCCCGTCGTCGCGCTCGACCGGCTCGACCTGACCCTGCAGCCCGGTGAGCTTGTCGCGCTGCTCGGCCCGTCGGGCTGCGGCAAGACCACCACGCTGCGCCTGCTCGCGGGGCTGGAGGACGCCGACACCGGCTACATCTCTGTCGGCGGCAAGGACATCACTCGCCTCTCGGCGGCCAAGCGCGACATGGGGATGGTGTTCCAGGCCTATTCGCTGTTCCCGCACATGACGGTGCGGCAGAACGTGGCCTTCGGGCTGCGGCTGCGTCGGGTCAGCGCCGCGCAGCGGGATAAGCGCGCGATAGAGATGCTTGACCTGGTCGGACTCGCCACGCAGGCGGACAGGTATCCGCACCAGATCTCCGGCGGCCAGCAGCAGCGGGTTGCCCTGGCGCGGGCCCTAGCCATCGAGCCACAGGTGCTGCTGCTCGACGAGCCGCTGTCGGCGCTGGACGCCAAGGTCCGGGCGCAGCTGCGGGACCAGATCCGCCGGATCCAGCTTGAGGTGGGCATCACCACGCTGTTCGTCACCCACGACCAGGAGGAGGCGCTGGCCATCGCGGACCGGGTCGGCGTCATGCGCGAGGGCCGTCTCGAGCAGCTCGCGCCGCCCACCGAGGTCTACTCGCGCCCGGCGACGGCGTTCGTGGCCGAGTTCGTCGGCCTGAGCAACCGGCTGACCGGCGAGGTCCGGGGCGGCGAGGTGACCGTCCGCGGCTGCACGCTGCCGCTGGTGGAACGCGATGTGCCTGATGGCCAGGTGGTGGC